>NZ_JAKDUI010000189.1 GCF_030457785.1 Psychrobacter sp.
AGCCTTTTTTTAGGGGTTGTTTTTTATTAAACCGTTACTTTATAGAGATTTTGATTTCAAACACCAAGCTCTGTGAGGTTTATCGAGCTTGGTACTTCCAACCATGTTACTTGGTTTAATATTACTTATGCTGGATTTGCTGTTACATACTGACGGATTTGATCAGCAACAAGCTCGGCTTGATTGTCTAGCACGACGACATGCTGTGGCAAGCTTTCTAATCCCTCTGTATGCTCAGGGCGTGCAATATCGATCTGACCCACTGCCTCAACGATGGTATCTGCAAACTTAACAGGTAAGGCAGTTTCCGCACAAACAATCACTTCACCTGCTCTCTGTAACTCTTTGGCGACTTTGATTCCATCAGCCGTATGTGGATCGACCAGTTCACTGTGCTGCTCGTAAATCGCTTTGATGGTTTGTAAACGGTCACTATGGGTAGATTTACCTGCTGCAAAACCATAACGATTATTCACTGCTTCCATCAGATCTGACAAGTCAAAACCACGACCAGATTTCACGCCATCAAATAGCTCATGAACCCGAGTGCTATCTTTTTCGAGCAATAAATAAACAAAACGCTCAAAGTTGGACGCTTTAGAGATGTCCATCGATGGGCTTGACGTCACGTAGGTTTTTTCAGTTGGCCGAGGTTGATAAGCCCCTTGATTAAAGAAGTCATTGAGCACGTCGTTTTCGTTGGTAGCAACGATTAATCGATCAATCGGCAGACCCATCTCACGAGCAATATGACCAGCGCAAATGTTACCAAAGTTACCTGACGGCACGCTGAAGCTGATTTTTTCATCGTTACTTGACGTCACAGCGAAGTAGGCTTTAAAGTAATAAACGATCTGTGCCAGTATGCGACCCCAGTTGATAGAGTTGACCGTACCTAAGTCATAGGCTGCTTTAAACTCAGCGTCTTGTTGTAGTGCTTTGACGATGTCTTGGCAGTCATCAAACATACCTTCGATAGCGATATTATGAATATTATCATCAGTCAAGCTATACATCTGCGCACGTTGAAACTCACTCATTTTGCCATGCGGTGACAGCATAAAGACTTCGATGTTTTCTTTACCACGCAGCGCATACTCTGCCGCACTACCCGTGTCACCACTGGTCGCTCCAATGATGGTGATGCGTGCTTCTTTTCTTTTTAGCACATACTCAAAAGCATTGCCCAGAAACTGCATGGCAACGTCTTTAAATGCCAACGTTGGGCCATTTGATAATCCTAAAATATATAAACTATCTTCAAGTTTGCGGACAGGGACAATCTCTTCGCTACCAAAAACCTCAGCGGTATAAGTACGCTCAATAATGTCTTGCAAATCAGCCGTAGGAATATCCGTCGCAAAACGCTGCATAATCGCCATCGCTAGCTGCGGATAGCTAAGCGTACGCCATTCATCAAGCGTTGCGCTATTGATGTTTGGATAATGCTCAGGCAGCATCAAACCGCCATCTGGGGCAAGACCCATTAAGAGTACATCACTAAAATCCATCGGCGCTGTCTGACCACGGGTACTGATATATTTCATTAGATTGTCCTGTCTACAATGATGTTATTCAATATTTAAAACGCTTTATTCAGCAGTTTTGTGTAATAGTGCATAATAAAAACCATCTCCACCTTCACTGTCGATTGGCAAACACTGACGACCAACCTCTTGCTCAATGCCCCAACTACAGTCCTCAGTAAGCTCAATCGCTACCGCATTATCATGATGACTGATAAAGCCCTGCATTTGCTCGACATTTTCTTGCTTTAAGATAGAGCATGTCACATAAAGCAAATAACCACCAACCTTTAACTGTGGCCACAGGTTATGCAAAATATCTGCTTGTAGCAAGACAGTCTGTTCGATGTCTTCTTCGGTACGTAAGATACTGATATCGGGGTGGCGGCGAATCACGCCAGTGGCAGTACAAGGTGAATCAAGTAATATCGCATCAAAGACTGGCTGATTTTTGGCAGACTTTTTGCGATCTCCTTGCCATCTGGTTGCATCGGCACAAACAACATTAAGCGCAATATTCTTCTCTGCTTGCTTCAACTCGTGCTGACTTAAATTCAAGCGCTGTAAATTATCATGAACACGTTCGATACGCGGTGCTTCGTTATCGATAGCCGTAATTTTTATATCAGAAGCTGTAGATGATTCTGATGTGTCTTGTTTCACGTGAAACGAGTCTGAATTTATCAGCTCTAACCAATGCGCTAACTTACCACCAGGTGCAGCACAAGCATCTAAAAGATGCAGTTCGTTATCAGTATTATCGCTGTCAGTATTGATCGCTTCAGTGCCAAGCTTAGCCATCAATGCTTTATTAATGATTGGTGCAGCTAACTGGGCATGCATGTCTTGTACGCTAGCAACACCTTCAGAAAAATGTGGCAAAGCGTTGACGGCAGTGCTTTGATGTAGCCTAAGACCTTTGGTCAATAGCGTCGTAGACGTGGTAGTCTCTGACAAACCCGCTAGGGCAAAACCACTCGTTAGCTCAACGATGTCTGCATCAATTTCTGCACCATACAGTGCATTCTGATAATCTTCTACCGACGTAACCGCTGAGTTTACTCGTAAAAACATCGGTGCTGGTTGGCGAAGACCTTGCGTGAGACTGGCGTACTGCTCACTCCAGTCTTGCTTCAGCTGGTAAGCAAGCCAATTAGGCAGGCTGTGATTTTTATTGCATTTTTTGCGAAACTTATTGGGGTTTTTTGCTACTTTACGCAAGATAGCATTTACCAAACCAGTCGAATGAGCAAAGCCAATTTCTTTTGCTGTTTCAACGGTTTCATGGATGGCTGCATGATCAGCCACTTCTAGATACAGCAACTGCACGAGACCGACTTGAAGCGTGGTACGAACCTCAATCTCATCAATTGGGTTATCAGCCAAACTATCGAGCAGGCGTGATAGCGCGTGCCACTGGCGTAATGTCGTCAGCAGCAACGCATGAGCAAAGCCTTTATCGCCATCATGCAGACTGTTTAATAATGGATCAAGGACGCTTGAGAGCGACTGACCGTTTTGGATAGCCAGCAAGGTGCGTATAACGCGTACGCGCACGCTACCACTCATGATGAGATTGCTTGAAGGTTTGTGTTTGTTGTTAGACACAGTACTGTTTTGTCTCATTAAATTGCATTTCCTTGACGCATGATCGATAGCGCCTTTTTAGGGGTTTGTGTGTTATTGATTGACTTATTAGTAGCTCGGCGCCTTAGGATAGAAAGACGCCTTAGATAAAATCAAGATATTTCAGTTACATTACTTAGGAATCACATGGGCATTATTTTGGCATCGGCGTAAACTGGTCACCATCGTTGAGCTGACTGCTCTGACAAATTTGTTCGGCGGTTTTCGGCTTCGCACCTGCAAACTGCAGGTCAGTAATAGCCAAGGTACCCGCTGAACGTTCAGAGTCTCCCCTTTGACCCTCTTCTTTACCACAAGCAACTAAGACTGCTTTGCGTCCGACACTGATGACAGTACCCGCAGGCTCATTGGTTTTTTGTGACTCGTTTACAGGTAAGCTAGCCAGTATTTTTACCCGCTGTCCCGCCAAAAAAGTATAAGCGCCTGGCCAAGGCGTCAACCCTCGAATTTCGCGTTCAATAGCGGCGGCAGACTGCGACCAGTCAATCTCACCTTCTGATTTAACAAGCTTTTCAGCATAGTTAGCCTGACTCTCATCTTGAACCACAGCCTGTGCTTGATAATGCGGCAAATCTTGTAACACAGTGCCGATAGCCGATGCACCAAGCACCGCCATCTTATCGTGGAGACTGGCAGCCGTATCATCAGACTCAATCCGAGCGCTGACTTTATACAGCATATCACCAGTATCCAAGCCTTTATCCATCTGCATAATGGTGATGCCTGTTTCATCATCGCCGGCCAACAGCGCGCGATGAATCGGAGCAGCGCCGCGCCATCGTGGTAGTAATGACCCATGAATGTTTAAGCAACCATGAATAGGCGTATTTAATACACCAATAGGTAAAATCAATCCGTAAGCGGCGACAATCATCACATCTGGCTGATAGCTGCGAAGAGTTTGCCGCGCTGCCATACCTTCAGTGCTAGATTTTTTAAAGGTAACGGGTTGTTCAACGACAATATCATTAGCCAATGCCACTTGTTTCACAGCAGAAGCAGACAGTTTTTGCCCACGACCGGCTTTACGGTCAGGTTGCGTATAGACAGCCACGACATCTATGTTTAAAGCGTCTTGCTGCTTAATTAATGACTCAAGACTAATAGCAGCAAACTCAGGTGTGCCTGCAAACACAACTCTTAGCCTGTTAGTAGAGGAAGTGTCATGAGGCGTAGAAGACGCAGGTAAATCAGAATCGGGAGCAATTGTAGTCATAATCATGCATTATATAAGGCTGAGTTGCTCATTATAGGTGAGTTTAAGGCATTGTGCCATGACTGTGACAGTAGCGGATGAACGCTGCAACCATTGGCACCAGCTATTAGGCATATCGTCGTAGCGCTAATAAATAAGGCAGATAAAGACCACTGACGATAAATGAACGACCTTGAGCTGACCTATCTTTAAAAGCCAGATGCTCTGTAATAACTTGCATGCCCTCACTGTAAAAAATAGTGAAAAAAAAGAGATAGACAGCCGGCCAAAGAAAAGACCGGCTATCAGATGCTGTTGACTGCAAGCTTCATAACAATGTTTGACAAAACCTATAACAATGTTTGACAAAATTTAGCCACTTTTAGTCCACTAAATGGTTAAATATGCCAACTGATAACATGCACTAAATAGTGCCTGAGTATTGCCCTCAATTTTTGTCTTACCTAGAGTGCAATTTTGCTAAACTAACAGTAGTTATTTCATCCAACTCATTGCCATTACATTTATCGTGCCGAGATCCGATATAGGACCACGCTTTCATGCAACAGTTTCAGTCCTTACAGCGTTTACTATTTTTTTATGCACTGACATTGTTGGTGACATTGATACTATATTATTTTACGCTATTTCACGACATGAAAAGTGATAATGAACAAGACAGTATACATACCTTTCGTGCTCTGCAATACGAAATCACTAAACATAAGCAAGGTCCCGAACCATTCGAAACTAAAATAGAGGAGGTCTTAGAACATCCTTCACTTACTGGGGTCAGTTATCAGCTAATTGTTATGATGCCGTCTGGACAGACTTACATTCATCGCCATACCCGTCCCAATGAACCTTCTTTTTCCACTGTTACCTTCCCAACTGTTAGAGCTTCTTCTGACAGCAGCAGTATCTACATGACCCCTGCCGTCAAATCCGTACACATAAACTTGGGAGATTTTAATTACGCAGC
>NZ_JAKDUI010000190.1 GCF_030457785.1 Psychrobacter sp.
ATTGGATTTTTTTTGTAATTTGAAGGTAATTATTAAGTAATTGAATACACAGCTAAAAGGTATTAATTAAGAGACTATAAAAACTATATATATCATATGCTTAACTAATATATGTAATTATAATTACTTTTTATTACCATATTAAGGTATTTTTAAATAACAATTATATCAATGACTTAGGTCTTGTTTATCGAGCTATTACTACAATTACCTATTATCGCTACCCATATGGTATTTAATTACCTGAACTGATGATATAGGAATAAAAAAGCCCTAAATTTAGGGCTGATTGTGATGATTGTTTAAGGCGTTTGCTAGGTTGCGAATGATGTGTCGGCTATCACTGGGGATGAATTTGCCGTAGTGTTTGTGGATCATTTCTGTGTTGACGTGGCCTAGCTGATTGGCTAACCACTCAGCGCTGATGATGCCTGTCGATAGCACTTGGCTCGCGTAAGTATGGCGACCGTTATTCAAAGCGCGATAGGGAATGTCGCAGCTGTCTAGGTGACGTTTCCAGCGCTTCTCTAATTGCGGATAGGTATAGTGGCTGCCAGTGCGAGGGTTAAGCCAAAGCCAAGTAAGCTGCTGCTGCTCATAGGTGTGATTGTCTCGCTCTAAGACTTTGATGGTTTGCGCTTTATGATTCGCTACCAATTCTGCTTGATTGGCCAATGCGTCTACGACGATGGGCAGCAGTTCTATTTGGCGTTTACGTCTACGGTTTTTGGTGGCTTTATGAATGCCTTTGACAAAGCCGCGTTTGATGTATGCCGTTGATTTATTAAAGTTAATATCTTCTATGGCTAATGGCATCAGTTCATGACTGGATAGTCCAGACCAAAGCATTACAGTCCATAGGTTGCGCATAGTCGCGTCTGTTTCGGTATTTATGATTTGTGCTATCTCTTCGCGGGTAAATGGATCGATGTCCGCTGGGTCTTTGCTATTGAGCTTGATGTATTGGCTGGGGTCATTTGGGTTCCTCTCATGACGCGCCCAATAGCTCCAAATCGAGCGCCATAGTCCTAATATATCGACTATGGTCTTGGGCGACAGCTCAGCTCTCAATACTTTATAAACCCAATATTCCACATCTTCAGCACTAATCTTACTGATCTGCTTACTTTGCCAATAGGGCGTTATATGATTGGCCACTTTACCAATATATGTGTCCCATGACGTAGGAGAGACTTTGCTTTGTTCGGCATTTTGCCAAATCGGGATATAGTAGCCAAAGTACGAGGCTTGCCGCTTTGGTGACGTTGGGAATACGGCATCACGGTCAAATATACCCATTTGAATCTGTTGCTCTACCATATCCGCTATTTTTTGAGCATTGGCTTTGTTGGCAGCAGTGGGCGGTGTGTTTAGCAGTGTTTCGCTGTCTTTTTCGCCGTTCATATACCAAATAATGCGAATACTGGTCCGGAGTGGTTCGATACTGGCCACTTGGTGTTCTCCTGTGCGTAAAAGTGTATGTGTGAAAACCTTAAGGTATTAATATAACTAGCTTTTATGCTAAATTGACGCTATAATAAAAATCTGGTTTGGTAACTAATGAGCCACTAAAAAGCTCTTGGTTTGGGCTTTTGGTTCAAATTATCTGTTAAAACAGTCCTCATTATGGTGAGGGCTGTTTTTTTGTGCCTAAGTGGAATCGTTCAGATAAAGGTTAAAGCCAATAGTTCAAAAGTGGCGTTGTGCTGTAGCTTTGAGGCTTCTTGCTGCTGCTGATGTTCTATCGCCATTTGCATTAATTTGTTTAAGTCCATTAGTTATTTTCCTTTATCCGATTCGGAGCGACTGGCTTTAAGGCTTGCAAATATTTCATCGCCATTGATAAACCAGTTATGAATCTCAAACGGTGGATTCGGTCTGCAATCGATATTCATTATCGTGATGCAAGCCGCATATAATCCGCCATCTAGATTGCGTAAGCCGTTCATATTGAATGGGTAAGCGTGACCGTTATATAACGACAATAGAAAATCACGACAGACACGACTGCCACCGCAATCATCCAATGCCATTTTTAATACCTTGGTAAGCGCTTCTTTATGCTGTTTGCTTTTAGCAGCTCGCTCACGCGCATACTCTTCTTCAGTCTGTAGTCCTGCTAGTAATAGATTCATGGTTTGGGTTCCTTTTTGATCAAGTGAGGCTTAGGTTTTTAGGCATTTCAAACACCCAGCAGCGCATTGAGCGTCCTGCTATTTTTGATGCCACGACCTTGTTTGCGGCGACAAACTTAAATTGTCGTGACTGGCGTAGCGCGTTGTGCATATCCGCTTGCGGCGGTAGGTCATAACGGTATTCGTTTGCTAGCTGATATATCTCTGGCATACTGATTGCCAACAAATTGGGGTCTTTGCTGTGGTTGATATGCAAGCGGCGAATATGATGACCAGCACCTTCGATTGCGTTGGGCGCTGCATTCAAGCGTTCGAGTACATCAAAGAACTGGATATTGAGCGGATGCTCGGTGTCAAGCGTCTGATCGCGCTCGGTTGCCATATTGAATACTTCCTGCTTTACGGCCCCGTCCAAGCGTTGCAAATCTGGCAATACCAGTTTCATCGCATCAAACATGGCGAGTATCTGCGCGTGGCAATGAGCAACACGAAAAGCTTTGACACCGCTGTCTTTTAACCAGTTCTCATGCGCTATTTTGGTATCAAAAAATACCTGCAGTATCTTGTCTTCCATCTTGAGAATATCGACTAAAAAATGACTGACATCTTCGGTCTGTAGTGCCTCAATGCGTCTGGCTGCTGCTTCAGAATCTCGGGTCTGGTTGTCCAATGCAAAGAATAGGTGGCAGATACGGCTTAGCACTGCCTTGGACGCCACCACGGGCAAATTCTGACTGATGACGATAGTGCCACGAAACGGTGGCTCGTAGACTTCGTTGCCGGCTGATTTGACGCCGCGTGTGCCAATCGTGCCGCCGTCATATAGGTTTTTTAGTTCGTCCCAATTGAACTGACTATTGCGACCAGTGCCGGCACCATCACGGTCAGACTCAATAAAGACACTAGGCATATTTGAGGTTTGTGATAATGAGCGCAGACGACCGGCTTTGGTGGTTTTGTTAGGATCGATACCCTCGTAGCCGTCACGACCTATCAAGCGCCAAAAAAAGCTAAGTAGAGTGGATTTACCAGTACCAGGCTCACCTACGATTTCTAAAAAAGGAAAGGACTTTTGACGGTCACGTACTTGCTGGGCAAATAAGCTGCCCATGAAGCCGACCAGACTAATGACGCCTTGCACACCCCAGCCAGATATGATGTCCGCTAACCAGTTGGCTGGATCTTTGGGGCGGTCACCGATTCTGATATTTGGACTGGCAGCGAGTGTCTTTAGGCTTTTATTATTTGGCAGGTCAAAATAATCATCAGCATTGAGCGGGTAGCTCTGACCATGACGAATAGCGATATCGTTAAAAATGTAAGTCTGATGGTCTTTGCTGTAACCGATAAAGTCGATGGTTTCTACTGTCTTGATGCCGTTAATCATGCGTCCCAACATGACATCTAACTGCTTTGAATTGCCTTGATAGATGACGCCAGGCGCGACTGATAATAGGCGCTTTTTAAATTCACCAGCGGCCGACAGTTGGCTACCGGTAAAGGTATTTTTAGTGTCGCCTTGTGGTGTGCGAATACTAAAAAAATACCACGACTCATCAGTGACAAGGTTTTGCTGATAATAGAGTGCTTGTGGCTGACAGTTCATGATTTGGGTGACAGTCATGCAAGACTGCATTAGATCGTCATGCCATAGCTGTACGGCTTCTTTTAATTCTTCTTCAGTATTGAATAGATCCTCTGTCGGTTCGCTGTCCGCATCCATTTGCTTGGCTTTATCAAAGCTCTCGCTGTCTACTTTTACCCAGTAGGTGCAACTGTTGAAAAACATATAAAAGCTAGTGGTGCCATACTGGTTGTACGTCAGTAGCGCCTTGTCCTTTGCTGTCTCAGCAATAAGCAGCTCACCATAAAAGCGGTAGCGTTCAAGGTCTGACTTGGTGAGTTTTCCTGCTTTGTGTAGGTCGTTCCAGTCTGCACCGTCGCTGTACTCACTTGACTGTGCGGCGGTGACATCCCAGCCGTTTTGGCGTGCGGTGGCCACCAGTTTGTCAGTGGCTTTGCGTCCAGCATGGTCGCTATCGAGTGCTATGATAAGCTTGGGCAGTGGCTTACCAAGCTCTGCCATTCGTGCTTTTATTTGCGCTAAGGTGTGCGCTGGGAAGTTACCGGCGGTGATGTTGCTAATGGCATGTAAGCCGTTCTCAGTCAGTGCCATGGCGTCAAAGATGCCTTCAGTAATCCATAGCTCTTTCACATATGGCCAGATGCCATGCTGTAGGTGCAGCTTTGGCGGTAGCCAAGCATGACCTTTAAATTTAAAGCCTGTTTGTACACGGGCCTTTTTTATATTTGCGGCGGGTTCTATCAGCCGTTCCCAATACCCTAGAGTTTGCCCTTCGCTTGTGATGTTGAAACGGACACTAGGACAAGTAAAATCAGAATAGAAGTCTTTGAATACTTCTTGGGTATAGCTGCCTTGCCATTTGACAATAGCAAAGCCACGTCCCGACTGAAGATAAGCGTCAGCCGTGGCATTTGGGTTGCTGGGTGTTGGTGGGTTTTTCTTCGTCCAATTGGCGAATATGTCTGGGTAAATATCGCGAGTAGATGCTTGGTAATTGCATTTATTAGCGCGGCCACACTGGATCGTCCACGGCGCATCAGCACCGGTGAATAACTCCTTTTTGCCGCATGACGGGCAGCGGCCATAACGCAAAAACTGACGGTCGCTGGAGAATTTGAGACCATAATCTTGTACGAGGCGAGTGATTAGCTCGCTACGGGTATCATCTTGCATGGTTTGCATAATAGTGCTCGTTTGGTTTGGTAAGTGGTTTGGTTTATGCCTACGATGGATTGACTGTTTTCATGTCTAGTAGTGATGAAACTACTGATCTGATAAGCGCTGATCTAAAGGGGTCGGGTGAATACGAATATTGTTGGATATGGCTGATAATTTCTGAAGTACTGACCGGTACTTCCCTCATCGCCCAAAAATGACACTGTCATCTCGACTGTGTTTGCGATGGCAGTGTCAATATATTAGGTTGGTTGCTTTGACTGCTCTAATTGCAGACCAGCTTGGTAGCGCCGTAATGCGATAAATCCCATAGAACGAATCTCAGTAGCTGCAGTTTTTTTAAGTTCAGCGTGTTGTTCTGGCAGAAGTCGAATAGGTATGGCTTTACGATTGGATTTATGTAACTGTCCTTTGTTCGTAGCTTGTAATGTGCTCACTTTCATTTTGGTGGTA
>NZ_JAKDUI010000191.1 GCF_030457785.1 Psychrobacter sp.
ACTATCTCTGCGAGCAGTTACGCTCGCCTAGACTGATTGTTGCGTAAGTCCTAATAAATTTATACATAGTAGATAAAGTTATAATAAATTCAACATAACTATAAGAAGGAGTCAGCGATGGTAAAAATTCGTGAAGGATTACCTCTGATAGACGAACATGCCACGCAGGACGACAGCGCGGCACAGCTGGCCACGAGCCAATGCGCTTATCAATATGCAAACAGCCAAATCCCTCTCGATATTAAATACCAGCTGGCCACCAACAAGCTACATACCGCCTTTGATCGATCAGCACCACACGCAATGCATACGCACGATCCAAAGCTTGCCAACGAGTATTCGAACAACGCCCTCTTGGATGAAGACAACTTACTGTCAAAAAAAACCCTTGAGACAGTCAGTCTAGATCACGTCAACATCGACGTTCCTACTTGGCTAAACAGTGTCGCCAAGCGTATCGGACAAGAATCCGTTCCTCTATTAAGCGCCGCTTGCGATTTTATTCGCGACCACATGAATACCAGCGAATCCGATCGTTCGGGTACGTACGTCACTGGTATTGGTATGACCGATATACTGACCTACCTCTATCAAGATGAAAATGCACTCGTCGCAGCCATCCTTTATCGTAGTGCACGTAAATCCATCGTCACTATCCCAGACATCGAAAAAAAATTCGGTGCGGATATCGCTACTTTAGTCAAAGACACTTTAGCGATGGGAAAGTTGTCTGAGATTATCGAAAACAATAAACGTTTAGAAGATCATTTCGTCAATAATCAACGCGATCAGCTATCAAACATATACAGCATGCTGATCTCCGTCACCAACGACGTACGCGTTGTGTTGATCAAACTGGCCGAACGTACTTTTGCTATGCGTGAACTGGCGTTTTCTGATGCCGCTCGACAAAGCCGTGTGGCACGTGAAGTGATGACTATTTATGCTCCTTTAGCGCATCGATTGGGTATTGCTCAGCTAAAATGGGAACTTGAAGACTTAGCGTTTCGTTATCTTGCCCCTGATCGCTATAAAGAAATTGCCAAACTGCTCTCCGAAAAACGCAGCGAACGTGAGTCGTATATTCAACGTGTTCAAGACCAGCTTAATGAAGCATTAGCAGAAGCCAATATAGAGGCTGAGGTCTCTGGACGCGTCAAACATATTTACTCCATCTACCGAAAAATGAAGCTTAAAGGCTTATCATTCCATCAACTTTATGATATTCGTGCACTACGTGTCCTAGTCAACAATCATTCAGACTGTTATCACGTGCTCGGCATAGTACATGGCCTATGGCGCTATATCCCTGAACAATTTGATGACTACATTACCAACCCTAAATCTAATGGGTATCGCTCACTGCATACTGCAGTGATTGCTGAAAAGAAATCGCTCGAAGTACAAATACGTACTAATGAAATGCACTTTGAGGCTGAGCTTGGCATGTGCGCGCATGTCAATTATAAAGAAGGTCTAAAAAACAAACAAAACAGCTACCTCAGTCAAAGAATCAGCTCTTTGCGTCAACTACTATCCATCAATAGTAATGAAGCGCGCCATCAACTACGTTCCTCTTCACTGACAGGTGAAGAACTAGATGAGACAGAGGTTGATGAAGAAGAGCAGCTGGTTGATTTTGACGGTCTTGAGCGAATTTATATCTTCAGCCGCGACGGTGATATTACCGAACTGCCCAAAGGGGCTACTGTTCTGGACTTTGCCTATTATGTACACACACAGGTAGGTAATCGTGCACAAGCTGCACGTGTCAATCAGCGCTATGTACCACTAACTTATCAGCTCAAAACAGGCGAGCAAGTAGAGATTATAACCAAATCCTCCCGTGAGCCCAATCGTGATTGGTTAGTCGCTTCGTTGGGATACATTCATACCAACCGTGCACGATCGAAACTACGTCAATGGTTTAACAAACAAGATCGTGACAAAAATATTGAGATTGGTCGTCAAATGCTCAGCAAAGAGCTTGGACGGTTATCAGTACACCCAAACAGCATTGACCTGAATGACTACACGCAGTATTTTAACGTCAATAGCACTGATGATATTATCATCGGCCTAGTCACTGGCGAGATTGGTTTAAACCAACTCACCAGCCATATTTCTCGACAGCTACACCTAGAGCCTGAAAGTCCCCCAGACGACTTTATACTCAGCGTAGATAACAAAGAAACAGGCAAACTCGACCCATACAAAATCCATGTTGATGGGTTGGATAATACCGAGATCCATTTAGCCGGCTGCTGTCATCCGGTCCACGGCGAACCTATCGCTGGTTACATCACGTTATCACGAGGCGTCAGCATCCATAACCGAGGATGCCCGGAATACTCACGTCTGATCGAACGCGATCCAGAGCGTGCAATTGAGTCTGCGTGGCGAGTACAATCTGGTCGTTATCAGCCCGTGGATATTCACGTGGAAGCCTATGATCGACGTGGACTACTGCGTGATTTGACCCAGATTATTGATAAAGAAAATGTGAACATTCGTCAGGTCGAAACGCTTAGCAACGAAGACAATATTGCCTTTTTGAAATTCCATATCGAAGTGTCAGGACTGGCTCATTTATCCAAGCTTTTGGCCAAACTAGAACAACAGCATGGTATCCTACATGCCCGACGTGCCGTTGCTTGAACCCCCGACAGAACGATAAACTCACTCAATCATATATTTGATCTAGCGCCTCATGCCTGAACTACCCGAAGTGGAAACAACCAAAACCAGTTTGATCCCTTTATTGGGTCAGCAGCTTGTAGATATAAAAGTTTTCCAGCCAAAGCTACGCTGGTCGATGCCAAGCGACTTAGACAGGTTGGTTGGCTGCGTATTAGATAGCGTCGAGCGCCGTGCGAAGTATCTGATACTTAACTTCTTACCAGCAGTCAATGACAATACCGACGCTAGCCATCAAGTCAATACAGCTGAACCTATCAAGCTTTTAGTCCATTTAGGCATGTCAGGCAGTTTGCAGCAGCATGAGCTTGATGCTACAAAGCGTAAACACGATCATCTAATGATGACATTCATGAGTGACGGTGATACGAAATGCCAGCTGCACTATCACGACCCCAGACGTTTTGGCTCAGTATTATGGTATCAGGACTATAGCAGCAGACTGTTAGATCATTTAGGCCCTGAGCCATTATCAGATAACTTTACCGCAGACTACCTCTATCACCTGATTCAGCGTACCACTGTACCCTGTGAAAAAAATAATGACACTGCTAGTAATAGTGTTAAATCCAGAAAAAAGCCCATAGCTCGTCCCATAAAATCAGTCATCATGGAACAACAAGTCGTCGTCGGTGTGGGTAATATTTACGCTACCGAGAGCCTCTTCCTATCTAGTATTCATCCAGCTACCCCAGCTCATCATTTGTCTTTTGATCAAGTATTTATCTTAGTCGGGCATATTAAGACAATCTTGCAGGAAGCGATAGAGCTAGGAGGATCAACCCTGCGTGACTTCACTGTCGCTAACGGTCAGACAGGCTATTTTCAGCAGACTTTAAACGTCTACGGCAGACAAAATGAAAACTGCCTGCACTGCGAAACCCTACTTGAGAACCTGAAACTGAACGGACGTGCTAGTGTCTATTGTCCAAACTGCCAACCGCTTGTTTAACTGTTGCTCACTCCGCTTTAACCGGCCCTCATATACCTGAAGTAATGCTTCGCTAGTGCTATTTACGCTGAACATACTCAAATTTCAATATAACTGACACATAAATTCATTTTAATTTATATATTATGCGCATTTATATTGCTTATTAACTCACATCTTGCTTTAATAGCGATAGCACTTGCAGAAATAGTGCACCCATTTGTTTACCTGTAATATTCAAACTGCCTATCGTTGGCACGACGTCTCTGCGTGAAAACTGTAGCTGCCATTTATCGTACTAATTATGAGTTTTAGGATATCATTATGACGGTTAAGACCAAAAACCATCGCTCAGTTAAGCAAAAATTTTGTACGGTAGCTGCAAGCTTGGGTTTAATGGCCGTTTGCATGCAACCCGCCTTGGCAGCAATAGAGATTGATGAGACTGACTTCGGACCTTCCTACGACACAATGGTCGTTGATACAGTAGTAGGTAAGCCTTTACAGCTCGTAAATGCTGTGGCCGGCACTGCCGCTTATGTTGTTAGCCTGCCATTTTCTATTATCGGTGGCAATACTGATCAAGCACAACAAAAGATGGTTATTGAGCCTTGGAGTGCGATGGGACGCTGCTTAGGTTGTACAGTAGCCGAAGACAACTACTACAAATCTCAAGCAGTAGATGACAACATCGTACGTATCGTCGTTGACCAACCTTCGGAAATCCTCATCAATACCGATGACTATGTTGTAGTGACGCCCTAAACTAAATTTTTAGAGCGTACCTTCAAGAACGAAAAGGGCTGGCATGATCGCTAGCCCTTTTTTTATCAGTTGTCTTGATCTGAAATAAGTTTACCAAAAAGAAGTATAGACAAGACGAATCTTGCCTATTTTTTAGTGATAACGTTTCAGTAATTAAGAGAATATAATCCTCAAATATAATAGCCAATGAACTGCTGCTATTTTTATGATAGTCAATCAGCTCCTCGTATCTATCAATACGAATATTGATATCTAGTAATATACATTAGGCTAGCTAATATTCCGCGTAGTAAAAAAAGCCAGATACACAAGGTATCTGGCACTTAAAATTCATAAAAAACAAATATCATGCGTAACACTAAGCGATCAAAGGGTATTTAATGCTATTTCGTATCGCTTAACTTACTGCTAATCTCACGAAGCAGTTGCACTTCTTCTGAAGGTTCTTCTACCACCTCTTCTTCTTCTTCCTCATCCCGACGCATTTTATTGATAGTTCTAACCATCATGAAGATGATAAATGCTAAGATTAAGAAGTTAATCAGTACTGTAATAAAGCTACCGTATGCTAATACAGGGACACCAGCCTCTTTTAGCGCATCATAAGTCATGGCGACACCTTCTGGAGCATCACCTAACAACAAGAACATATTTTTGAAGTTGATTTCACCACCAAAAATAAATGCAACAATCGGCATAATAATATCTTCGACCAAAGATGTCGTGATGTTAGCAAATGCACCGCCGATGATGACACCCACTGCTAGGTCCATCACATTACCTTTTAACGCAAACTCTTTAAACTCAGATGTCATACTCATAGTCAAACTCCATAATTTTTTTGGATTATACACCCCACTCTCAACTTCGAAAGTGATTGAAAAAAGAAGAGCACCTCACTAATCTA
>NZ_JAKDUI010000192.1 GCF_030457785.1 Psychrobacter sp.
GAACGAGCAGTTGCTATTCAGTTTAGTTATGTAAATTTATATTATAGAACGAGCATACATAAAAAGCACTAAGAAATAACAAGCTGGATAATTCTTTATATAGCATATGCCAAGGCATCGAGTTTGGCATGATGCTCTTCTAGAAAGTCATTGACCATGGGTTCGCAGCAGCCACAGCAATTAGCAACATCAAGCGTGTTCCTTAGGCCTTCGAGCGTATCGATTCCCGAGGCGATAGCGGCTTTTATTTGCTTGTCTTTTACATCATTACAGATACATACGTACATAGATTGGCTCCTTTGCGATATACGACGTCCTTCGCGGTATGTACACATACTAACGATAACCGTTATCATTTTCAATAGTATTGCCACATTAATTATGAAATTAATTCTAAACGAATGACTGTTTGTCTCCGAAGTTATATGTTTTAGGTACGATCTATGTAACTGAATGTCATTAACTTTGTAATCAAATGGTATAAAAGGTGGAAAAACCCAGACAAAAGGTAGTAATATATCTATCAAAGGTAATGTATATCAACAATTGATCACTTTTTTGCAGAGCTGAAATCATACCTAAATTTCATTAATCAATGCAGCTGGAATTAAATCATGTCTGATACTAGTTTTAACACTCGCCCTATCGACCTGTTCAAGGTCTTATCTGATTCTACTCGTTTAAAGATATTTAAAATTCTCTTTAATAAAGAAGCACGTTGTGTGGGCGAGTTGGTTGAAATATTAGATCAACCCCAACCTACTATCTCACGCCATTTAAACCATTTGAAAAAAATGGGTATCTTAAGCTGTGTGCGTGATGGTACTTGGATGTGGTATACGGTTGCTGAAGACATCCCAGCATGGTGCCAAAGCATCCTAGACATCACCGATGAGCAAACGGTTTTAGATTCAGAGATGAATCTGCTAAGCCTAGCAGAAGCTGAGGAAGCCATATCTTAAGTCACCACCTACAAACTATATAAGCACGCCAAAAAAAACCTACACTATGTAGGTTTTTTTAATGAACCCATTAAGTTATATGTCATGGGAAATATCTTAGCTTCAGAAGTATAAAGTCAGGTGCTACTATCAAGGCGCACTATCGTCATATAACTAGGACGTTAAGCCAAATCCAAAAAATCGCTAACAAAAGCGTTTGCCGGGTTCGCTATAAGCTCTTCTGAAGCACCCACCTGCTCTATTCGCCCTTGATTCATGACCACAATCTCATCAGATATGGCACGTGCTTCTTCTTGGTCGTGAGTGACCATGATGCTGGTAATACCAAGTTCATGATGAATATTCTTCAGCCAAGTACGTAGCTCTTTACGTACTTTGGCATCCAATGCACCAAACGGCTCATCCAGCAATAGTAGTTTTGGCTTGACTGCGAGCGCACGTGCTAACGCAATGCGCTGACGCTGACCGCCAGATAACTGATGCGGATAAGCATTGGCAATGTGCGGTAATTGTACCAGATCAAGCAATTCAGCAACGCGCTTGTTGATATCTGCCTTGCTAGGGCGCTCGTTTTTTGGCAATAGCGTCAATCCAAACGCGATATTATCAGCGATGTTTTTGTGACGGAACAACGCATAATGCTGAAACATAAAGCCGATCTTGCGCTTTTGCACTGGGGTGTTGGTCACATCCAACTCATCAAATAATACTTGCCCAGAGTCCGCATACTCCAAACCCGCGATAATACGCAACAGAGTCGTTTTACCGCAGCCTGAAGGCCCAAGTAGTGTTGTCAACTTCCCTGTTGGTACCGTGACGTTGATATGGTCTAAAGCGGTAAAGCTTCCGAATTTTTTATTAACGTTGCGAATTTCGATGCTCATAATGGTATCTCTTATTATCATATCTGTCGTTTTTTGACTGTTTGTTGCTGGCGGCGGCATTTGTATCATTTAGGCTAACGCTAGGTTTAAACAATCTATCTGACAATGTGGTCTGTATCTAAAATATAGGCGGCTTGGTTATAAACGGCGTGTGCTTTATTCTTTAGCAGTCGGCGCACCCTCTGCATCACTAGTATTGTTGCTGATCGGCAGTTTAGGCGCACTGATAATCCTCTCAGACTTGGCAAATTTACGCGCTTGCAACTTGGTCATGATCTGCTGAATTAACAGTGTCACCAGAGCCAAGGCAGCCAGCAAGCTCGATAATGCAAAAGCAGCGGTGAAGTTGTAGTCGTTATAAGCAATTTCCACCAATAATGGCATGGTGTTGGTTTCGCCTCGGATGTGACCGGAAACCACACTCACAGCACCAAACTCCCCCATCGCGCGTGCATTGGTCAAAATCAGACCGTAAAGCAGTGCCCACTTGATATTTGGCAGAGTCACATGCCAAAAAGTTTGCCACCCACTAGCGCCCAAAGTTAATGCCGCTTGCTCTTCACTATCGCCTTGTGTTTGCATTAAAGGAATAAGCTCACGTGCCACAAACGGAAACGTCACAAACAAAGTCGCTAACACGATACCCGGTACAGCATAAATTACTTGGAACCCCATGCTTTCTAGCCAGCCACCTATCGTAGAGTTCAGGCCAAATAATAAGACAAACATCAAACCTGCCACCACTGGCGATACAGAAAATGGTAGATCAAGCAGCGTGGTGACCAGCTGCTTACCTTTAAACTGATAGCGCGTCACTAGCCATGCGATAGCGATACCCAATACCATGTTGATCGGTAATACAATAGCCGCCGTGATCAATGTCAGCTTGATGGCCAATAGAGCATCTGGATCGACGAGCGAGGCAATATAAAGCTGCCAACCGCTTTTAAAAGCTTCGTAAAATACAGCCAATAATGGAATGACCAGCATCAGCACCATAAACAGGACAGCGATAACAATAAAGGTGTTGCGTATCCACGGTGAGTCTTTGGTTGCAGGATTGCTCTGGTAGTCGTAACTGTTGGATATTTGCATATTAGTGAGCTCCCACACGGCGTGACAGTTTCCACTGTACGATATTAATGGTCAATAAAATGGCAAACGAAATGAGCAACATAAACAAAGCCACCGCTGAGGCGCCTTGAACGTCGAACTGCTCAAGCTTACTGATAATAATCAGCGGTAAAATTTCAGATTGCATCGGGATATTACCAGCGATAAAAATCACCGAACCATACTCGCCAGTGGCACGAGCAAACATCATACCTGAACCCATCAGCATGGCTGGTAGCAGCTCTGGCAAAATCACCTTTCGAAATGTCGTCAAACGATTGGCACCCAATACCGCGGACGCTTCTTCAAACTCCACTGAGAGCTCAGCAAGTACTGGCTGCACCGCACGAACGATAAAAGGAAAGCTGACCACGACCAATGCCAACCAAATACCTAACGGTGTAAAGGCGACCTGAATGTCAAACTTGGCAAACCACTGCCCGATCAAACCATTGGGTGCGTACAACGTAGCCAGAGAAATACCTGTGACTGCGGTAGGTAACGCAAACGGCAAATCTACTAGAGCATTGATTAGTGACTTACCCCAGAACTCATAACGTACCAGCACCCAAGCAACCAATGTGCCGAACACCATATTGGTCAACATCGCCAGAAACGACATCCATAGGCTCAGTTTGATAGCCGCTGTGACTTGTGGCTGACTAATAGTCCCCCAGAATCCTGTCCAACCCATCTGAGTGGTAGTGTATGCCATCATCGCAAATGGCAACACCACCAATAACGATAGGCTAAAGACGGTAATGCCCATGCTCAGACCAAATCCTGGTAGCACATTGCGTTGACGCAAACGTGTTAGCCAGCTTTTTTTGGCAGGGCTGTTGCTAGCTGAAGAGGATGTTGCACTCATAGTGATGTCCTGTTGCCTAACGAATGATATTTCACGAGATTGCTCGTGATCAGACCATGTGTATTGATATTATTATCGGTCGGGTATGATTTATCGGCTTACGGTATAAAGGACATGGTCGTAGGTACCATGTCCTTTATAGAGTTGTATGATTAACGGCATGAGGAGTCATAGTGCCGTGTGCCGTCCAATGATTATCAGCAATAAAGTTATTAACAATCAGGCTATTAATAACGACTGCTAATAACCAATGCTAATAACTACTGCGGCGCATTAATGGCCAATTGATCAAAAACACCACCATCGCTGAAGTAAGTTCCCATGATTTCATCCCAAGTACCAAAGGCATCATTTGGACGGAAGGTTTCAACTGGTGGCAATTTGTCACCATTTTTTTCCAATACGCTTTGCACGCTAGGACGTAAATATAAGTCAGCTGCTAATTGCTGAGCAGGCTCGCTCCATAAGTATTCTAAATAAGCGGTTGCCGCTTCAGTCGTGCCTTTTTTGTCTGTGACTGAAGTCACAACGGCAACAGGACTTTCTGATTTGATAGAATAATCTGGATAAACAATATCAACCTGACCTGCACCAAAATCAGTCGCTGCAAGGTTGGCTTCGTTTTCGAAAGTAACCAATACATCACCGATGCCACGCTGCACAAAGGTAGTCGTCGCTGCACGTCCGCCATTTTCATAGACTTTGACGTTGCTTAGCATGTCTTTTACGTAGTTTTTAGCAGGCTCTTCTTCGTTGTTAAATGCGTGCAGTCCGTAACCATAAGCGCCTAAGAAAGCATAGCGACCGTTACCTGTCACTTTTGGATTTGCCATAACAATCTCAAGACCATCTTCGGTCAAGTCATCCCAATCACTGATGCCTTTTGGATTGTCTTTGCGTACCAAAAATACAATAGTACTGGTGAAAGGAACGGCATTATCAGAAAACTTGCTTTCCCAATCTGACGCAACCAAGCCCTCTTTTTCAAGTAGCTCAATATCTGACCCTTGGTTCATGGTTGCGACATCTGCCTGTAAACCATGAGCAACAGACAATGCCTGCTTGCTTGACCCGCCATGTGACTGCTTAACCACGATATTACTATCTGGATTTTCCGCTTTATAGTGTTCAACGAACAGCGGGTTGTAGCCTTTGTAAAAATCACGAGCCACATCATAAGAGACATTCAACAGCTCAATGTTTTGACCATCTGCTGCTGCAGAATCAGTGTTGGCTGCTGCATCGGTTTGTTCGCTGTTGCTGCAACCAGCAAGCCCTAATGTCAGAGCGACGCCGGCAATACTTAATGCAGTGAGTGTTTTGTTTTTTTGTTGATAACGAGCTGTATTTTTCATAAGTGTCTCATAGGTATCTGTTAAGTAACACATATGCTAAC
>NZ_JAKDUI010000193.1 GCF_030457785.1 Psychrobacter sp.
GTTTTTGTCAGACATGAGGTCACCTTGTTATCATTAAATTATAATTAAAGTCAGAAATAAAATACAGAGAGAGAGTGTACTTCGGGTTGCTTATTGCACCCCAATTGACGATAAGTGCATAAAACGCTAAATTGCGCTAATTGTAGCAAAAACTGCCCACAATTGGGCAATTTTCACTCGCATATCCTCAAGAGCTTTTACCCATTATAACTGGCAAACAGATCATACTCGCTTGCCTCGTCGATAGTGACCGTCAAGAACTGCCCGACTTTGACCTGATCGGTAATCTCATCGACGTAGACATGACCATCAATTTCAGGCGCGTCAGCATAGCTGCGACAGATGGCGATACCTTCTGCGCTATCAATCTCATCAACCAATACCATCAAAGTTTTACCGACTTTTTCTTGCAACTTCTGCTCTGAGATATCCTGTTGCAATGCCATCAAGCGCTCATAGCGAGACTGCTTGACCGCTTCCGGCACATGATCTGGCAAATCATTGGCTACTGCACCTTCAACCTCTGAATAAGTAAAGGCGCCCACGCGATCCAGACGGGCTTCAACCAACCAATCAAGCAAACATTGGAAATCCTCTTCTGTCTCACCAGGGAATCCGACGACAAAGGTTGAGCGAATAACGATATCAGGGCATATCTCACGCCATGCTTTAATACGCGCCAAGGTATTTTCGCTATGCGCTGGTCGTTTCATGGCTTTTAAAATACGGTGGCTTGCATGCTGAAACGGGATATCGAGATACGGCAACAGCTTTTTCTCACCCATCAGCTCAACGACTTTATCCACATGTGGGTATGGATAGACATAATGCAGGCGAACCCAAATACCCAATCCATTTAATGCCTGGCATAAATCATAAAATTTCGACTTCAGCGGCATACCATTCCAAAAGCTGGTCTTATATTTCAGATCCAACCCATAAGCAGACGTATCTTGCGAAATAATCAACAGCTCTTTCACGCCAGCATTTTTTAGCGCTACGGCTTCGTTCATTACGTTATCGATCGGACGCGAAACCAAATCTCCACGCAAGCTTGGAATGATGCAGAACGTACAACGATGATTGCAGCCTTCTGATATTTTCAAATAAGCATAGTGGCTAGGGGTAAGTTTAATACCTGCCTCATTGATCAAGTCAATTTTTGGATCGTAATTGCTATCTAGCTCGCGCTTGGGTTTGGGTACATGCTGTGAGACAGCCGTAATCACTTCATCATAAGCATGCGCGCCAGTGACTGACAGCACGGCTGGATGCATTTCACGGATTTTATCCGCCTCTTTACCCAAGCAGCCCGTTACGATGACCTTGCCGTTTTTACTGATGGCTTCACCGATGGCATCGAGTGATTCTTGTACCGCCGACTCAATAAAACCGCAGGTGTTGACCACAACCAAATCAGCGCCATCATAATCGCTGGCGACCTGATAGCCATCACGGCTAAGCTCTGTGATGATTCGCTCACTATCCACCAAAGCTTTTGGGCAGCCAAGCGATACGAAACCAATCTTTGCCGCAGCGCTAACTGGCGCTGTAGATGTCGCAGGTATTGCTGTAGTCACTTGACCACTTTGTTCAATGCTGCAATTTTGGTTATGATTGGCTTTATGGTGAGTGGCTGATGGACTCCGATCTGGCGATGTTGTCGGCTTTGCGGGATCAAAGACAGTGGCAGTATCTTGAGGAGCAGCAGAAGCTGGCTGTGACGTGGTGACGGTCGTATTAACCGAGTCGGTAGAAGTTTTGGGCATGGCTGACCTTGCTAGAGATAAATTGGCTGTGCGCATTGTACGTTTTTTTTGTGAAAATCACCAGTTTTGCCGCCCTACTGTGTTGATTTATGGTTAAATATTCAACTGATAACCTTTCTATTTTAGGCTTTATTCATGACAGCTGAACCAGCAAAAACAAAACTCACACCCAACCCTGCTTTTATGTCACATATATCGCAGCACTTGTTCACTGCTGTCTTGTGGGTCGATGACGATTTGACCATCACATGGCTCAACGCCCAAGCTGAGCAGCTACTGGCTACCAGCACAGGTCGATTACTGGGTCAGTCTATCCTAGCACTGCTCGCACCTGAAGAAGTCATGGCTTCCACTAGCAATGATAAAGACAAATCGAAGAGAACGATAAAATCACGCTTTGCACAAGCCAAAAAGAACCAGCAACCCTTTATCGATCATGACCACCTTATCAACACCTATGTATATAGGAATTTACCTCTCTCCATCGACTATAGTGTGACACCTGTGATCTACGAGGAGGAACACTGCTTTATCATCGAAATGTGGAACAAAGATCGTCAAAGCCGTATTTCTGAAGAGCAACGCCAACAGCAGCAGTACAGCGTTGCCCGTCATATGCTGCGCTCCGTTGCCCACGAAATCAAAAACCCCTTGGCAGGTATCCGCGGGGCAGCACAATTATTACAGCGGCAATTTATTAAGTTTAACGATGCGTCCCGCACCCAGGGTCTTGACGACACTAGCTTACAAAAAAACGCTGAGAAACTGCGTAGTTATACCGATATTATCGTTTCAGAAACAGATCGTTTGACTCACCTAGTTGGACAATTTCTTGGCTCTAATCAACTACCAAACTGGCAGATGATTAATATTCATGAGCCACTAGAACATGTGTTATCGTTGGTTGTGAATCAATATCCTGACGTAACGGTACAGCGTGATTATGACTTATCATTACCTGAGCTCTGCGCAGATGAAGATCAATTGATTCAAGTTTTTTTAAACTTAATTAACAATGCCTGTGAGTCTATGACTGAGTTTGAGGAGGCGCTACAACAGAAATCACCGCAAGAATCTACTAAACCATCCTCAAACGCCACTCAAGGTAACAACCATAACTATCAGCCAACATTAAATATTCAAACACGTGTGGTCTTTCAACACACCATCGCCAGTCAACAACACAAACAAGTCATGCAAGTAACCGTGACTGATAACGGCTCAGGCATTGACCCAGCAATGATTGGGCAGATATTTTTTCCGATGGTCACCAGCCGTGCAGTCGGTACAGGTCTTGGTTTGTCCATTGTACAAGATATTATTAGCCGACATCATGGTATGATTGATGTCGGCTCCACACAACCTAAAGATGACAGTCAAGAAAGGCAAACTCGTTTTTCGCTCTATCTGCCTTTTAATCAACCCTCACTTGAAATAAAAACCAAATAAAGAACGTGAGGCTGCAAATGTGATTGAATGTTCAATACGACCTGATGAGCATAATCTTTATAACTAACATCCAAATAACCAACATCCAACATTGAACGACCAAATAATGACTAATAAAGTAACGACAACCGCCAGCAGTACTACCTCTGATGCTATCCCTGCAACATTATGGCTCATCGACGATGACTCAGCCCTTCGATTGATACTGGCTGATACCTTTGAAGATGCGGGTCTGACCGTCATTAGCTTCACTCAGGCAAAAGCAGCGTGGACACGCCTCAACGATATGTTACAGCAACAGAAGTCCGATCAGCAGCTGCCAGATGTCATATTGACCGATATTCGCATGCCGATGATGGATGGTTTGTCTTTTAGCGATTGGGTGCATCAGCACTTTCCAGATCTGCCGATCGTCATTATGACCGCACACTCTGACCTCACCTCTGCTATCAATAGCTATCAAACGGGCGCTTTTGAATACCTACCCAAACCTTTTGACCTAGATGAAGCGGTCGCAACTATTTACAAGGCTATCAAACATCAGCCAAATGCCACGGCAGAAAATCACACGGAAAATCACACAAAAGAACCTGATAAAATTACAGCGCCTAACGACTCTCCCGAGCCTTTACCGGACGCCCCTGCCAAAAACGCTACGGAACACAAGCCTGCCGACAAAACCAATCACGTTAAAGACAAACCTGCTGCCGATAGTGTCTCCAATGAAAACCCCAGTGGCATCATTGGTCAGTCTCAAGCGATGCAAACAGTGTTTCGAGCGATTGGACGCTTAGCCCACTCACCTATCACCGTTTTGATAACCGGTGAATCAGGTACTGGTAAAGAACTGGTCGCTAGCGCCTTACATCAGCACTCACCGCGTAACGAACAGCCATTTATCGCACTGAATATGGCAGCCATCCCCCACGACTTGATCGAATCTGAGCTATTTGGTCACGAAAAAGGTGCGTTCACCGGTGCAACGACGACTCGTCAGGGTCGATTTGAGCAAGCCAATGGTGGCACACTATTTTTAGATGAAATCGGTGACATGCCTTTTAGTACGCAAACAAGGCTACTTCGCGTACTGGCCAATGGCGAGTTTTATCGAGTCGGTGGTCAAAAACCCGTCAAAGTCGATGTCCGCATCATTGCTGCTACGCACCAAAACTTAGAAGAGTTGGTCAAACAAGGCAAGTTCCGTGAAGATTTATTTTATCGCCTAAATGTCATTCGCTTACCGCTACCACCTTTGCGCACTCGACATGAAGACATTCCAGCATTGGCGACTTACTTCATGCAACGTGCTGCAGATGAAATGAACACCACCGCAAAAAAACTCCACCCAACCGCATTACAAATTATGCAGCACTTCGAATGGCATGGTAATGTCCGCCAGCTTGAAAATGTCTGCTTGTGGTTGACCGTCATGGCCACCGGTGAAACGGTGATGGCTACTGACCTACCACCAGAACTACTAGAAAACATACCTCCGCATTTAGAGGCGCTGCAACAACAGTCTACTGCTGTATCAGAGTCGGCTCAAAACCAACCAAGCCATGATCATATAGACAGTCAACATCATACTGATCACAGCGCCATTGCTCAGCTCCAACCAGTGCCTGAAAACAGCAGCTGGCAGCAGGTATTGGCTGATTGGGCAGAAAATGCTCTCCAGACAGGAAAAGTAGATATTTTACAAACCGCAACACCGGAGTTTGAACGGGTACTGCTAAAAGCCGCACTGAACCATAGCAATGGTAAAAAGATAGAGGCCGCCAAATTACTCGGTTGGGGACGCAATACTTTGACTCGTAAATTGCAACAACTAGACATATCATCCACTGAAGGACGAAATAACTACTAGGGCATGTTGAAAATTCGACCGTGGCACTGCTGACTGCGAATGTTCAACACGCCCTGAGGTTATTAATAATAAAACTCTAAACACCGTTAAAATAAATACATTGATATCAGTGTCTTATATAGA
>NZ_JAKDUI010000011.1 GCF_030457785.1 Psychrobacter sp.
TGAGGAAAATGATATGGCAGAGAAAAATTATTATGACATTTTAGGGGTCAAAAAAGACGCCTCAGACGCTGATATCAAAAAAAGATACCGCAAGCTCGTTCGTCAATACCATCCAGATGTAAGCGACCATCCAGATGCTGATAATAAAATTGCCGAGATTAACAATGCTTATGAAACCATTAGAGACAAAGACAAGCGCGCTGAATATGATGCCATGTTAGATAATCCATTTGCCGGTCAAGCTGGTGCGGGTGGGTTTGGTGGCCAATCAGCTGGCGGTGGACAAGGCGGACAAAGTGGCTTCCGCTGGGAAGATATCAAAGACCAGTTTGGTGATGGCGAAGCTTTCGGTGATGGCGGCTTTCGTTTTGATGATATATTTTCGGCATTCGGTCGTGGTGCACGTGGGTCAGAGGATGCGCAGAACCAAGGCGGCTTTGATCAATTTGGTGGTGGCTTCAGCTCACAAGATCATAAGGGCCAGGATCAGCATGCAGAGATTACCGTCGATTTGTCCTCGGTATATAGTGGAGATGACTACAACATCAAGCTAAACGTGCCGGTTCGCCAGCCTAACGGTAGCGTGGATTATGATAATAAGACCCTAAAGATTAAAATTCCTAAAGGTATTACTGATGGCAAGCAGATTCGTTTATCGGGTCAAGGTGCTGCTGGCATGGGTAATGGTGAAAATGGGGATTTATTTTTGAAGGTTAAGATCCGACATGCAGACAATATCCGGATTGAAGGTGCAGATGTTTATCAAACGGTAAATATTGCACCTTGGGAAGCCGCGTTGGGGGATAAGATTGAGGTCAGTACACCTGTAGGAACACTTGGTGTGACGATCCCTAAAAACAGTAAATCGGGTAGCAATTTGCGATTAAAAGGTAAGGGTATCCCTGCCAAGCAAGCGGGTAATTTATACTTAACCTTAAATATCGTTAATCCCGATAGCAACAGTGAGGCGACCATTCAAGCTTACGAACAGCTCAAGCAAGCCTTTTCTGATATAAATATTGACCGTTAGATGACATCTGTGATGACAGATCATTGATCAATGCCATAAATAATGCAAGAAGCTAATTAAAAAAACAATGTAAAAAGCCATGTAAAAAGCAATTGATGTGCATAGATGAATCAGATAACGATGAAATAAAGCGTACACGAGGATAATCATTATGAAACACTCGCCTGAAATTACCGATATTATCATGAGTTTAGATGAGCTAATCTCTGCCTGTGGTCAAGAGCGCCAATGGGTTATCGAATTGATTGAAGAAAACATCATTGAATATGACGTACCAAATTGCGAGCAATTCACTGGTTATCAGCTCGCTACTGTCCGACGTGCCTCACGTCTCAGTCGCGACTTTGAAGCCAGCGTACCTGCTATTGGTTTGATACTTGAGTTATTGGATGAGGTCGAACAATTGCGTCAATTGAAGCGCCAATTCCATACGCAGTCATCAGTGATCGAAATAGATATGGATCATTTGAAATAGTGACATTGAGCATAAAGATTGACCACAAAAATTAACCAAAAAAGGCCTTCGAGAAATCGAAAGCCTTTTTTTATTGAGAAGTTTGAGACTGAAGATCTGGCGTTGTCAAAAACCAATGAGCATGTGTCAATTAACGAGAGTACTTGGGATCTGCAGCAGCAGTAAATAATACGTCCGTTGACGAGTTTAGCGCGGTTTCTGCAGAGTCTTGTATCACACCAATGATAAAGCCAATCGCCACCACCTGCATGGCGATGTCATTTGGGATGCTAAACAGGCTGGCAGCCAAAGGAATCAGCAGTAGCGAACCACCAGCGACACCAGAGGCACCGCAAGCACTTATCGTTGCAACCAGACTTAGTAGCAGCGCAGATGCAAAACTCACCCCAATACCTAGCGTGTGAGCGGCGGCGAGCGTCAATACGTTAATGGTAATGGCAGCGCCAGCCATGTTTATGGTCGCCCCCAGTGGAATAGTCACCGAATAGGTATCTTCATGCAGCCCCAATTTACGAGCAAGGTTCATATTGACTGGGATGTTGGCGGCCGAACTACGGGTAAAGAAAGCCGTTATTCCTGACTCACGCAGGCAAGTAAATACCAGTGGATAAGGGTTTTTTCCTGTTTTTATAAGGATGATGATAGGGTTGGCGACTAGCGCGATGAACAGCATACACCCAACCAATACCATCAAGATGCGTGCATAACCTGTTAAAGCAGCAAAGCCGGTCTCAGCGACAGTATTGGCGACCAAACCCAATATACCAAAAGGTGCTAGGGCGATGACCCATTTTACCACTTGAGAGATCGCATCAGCAAAATCACCGACGACAGTGCGAGCGGTGTCACTGGTTTGGCGAAGTGCAAAACCGATGATAATCGCCCATGCTAAAATTCCGATATAATTCGCATCAGCGATGGCACTGATTGGGTTTGCCACCAAGTTCATGAGTAAGTTAGTCAAGACTTCTTGGAGGTTGGCAGGTGGTACTTGTTCGATATCAGCGTTGACTAATACCAGTTCGGTCGGAAACAAAAAACTCGCGCCTACGGCTGTGAGGGCGGCAAAAAATGTGCCAAATATATACATGATAAGCACAGGCCTGACGTAGACTTCATTGCCACTGCGGTGTTGGCTAATCGCTGCCATGACCAAGACAAATACCAGTATCGGCGCCACTGCCTTTAGCGCACCGACAAACAATGTTCCTAATAGTCCTAATGCAATACCGACGCTTGGTGCTAACCAACCAATCAACACCCCTAATATCAAACCAATAATAATTAGTGGCACCAGTCCGATACGCTGGTACATCGCAACTAATGAACGCATTTGCACATCCCCGAGTTAGTTAGTAAAAAATAAAGTCACTATGAACATGTAGAGTTAATCGGCGGATAGTAGCATTTTTTCAGATATCAGCATACCTACCATACTGCAGAGAGATGGTATATAGCAGGTCTAGCGAAGGCAGTTGGGGAAGTGTTTAGTAACAAGGAGAGTGTCTGGCAATAGCTGTCATGGTGCTATGAAATAAACTGGGGCGTGTCCTCACATTTTGAAAATGGTGATAAAAATGAGATAAATGGCAGCCAAACAAAGGAAATAGCGCAGATAGCCCAAATAACATCAAGATATTAGTCAGCTGTTTGACGCCGTTTGATAAAATCTAGCCATATTTAACCCATTTGGACGACTACCGATTGAGTCGATGACACGCTCTAACGGCTTATACCTTAAAATGGTTGAGTTCATAATCTAGCTGTTGGTAGCTTTTATACTTGTTGCGACCTTCTTGGACGCTGGTATCATTAGGTTGTATGATCTCAAGGACTCGAGTGGGGTGAGCGTTGCTGGTCGCCGCCATAAAATGATTGACGGGATGTATTGTGGTATTGAGTACGACACCGTTGAAGTCTGCTGGCATATAAGCGCCAAGCAATACCGGAGCCAGAACCACATTGTCAGTGACATTCGTATCGTTATCGTCAATATTTGGAAGGCATTGATGCGGTATAAAGCTAGTGGCATCTTGCGTCCACAGCGCCTCATCGAGTGACGATAATATCTTGTCATCTTCTGTAAGAATCAATAAAGACTGACTGCCCTTATTCAGGGCGGTTTGAACGAGTTGACAAATAAAGCCCAAGAAATCTTGGGCTCTATCCTCACTTAATACATAAAAACTTATTTTCATAAATGGGACTCATCAACTCAATTAAGTCATGTCTGCGCTGTTTTTTAAGTATTGCATAAATAGTGGCACAGGACGACCAGTTGCTGCTTTTTCTTTACCTGAGTTCCATGCTGTACCAGCGATGTCTAGATGTGCCCATGCTTGTCCCTCTTCTACGAAGCGTGATAAGAAGCAAGCCGCAGTTACTGAACCAGCCGCTTTGCCGCCGATATTTTGCATGTCAGCGATTGGTGAGTCTAGCTGCGTTTGGTACTCATCATCCATCGGCATGTGCCAGATGAGATCTCCTGATAGGTTACTGGCGTTTTCTAGGTCAAACAACACATCTTCGTCATTACTAAAGACGGCTGAGCGCACATGACCTAATGCAACCACACAAGCGCCAGTCAATGTCGCTACATCGATGATGGCTTTTGGTTCGTAGCGCTGTATATAGCATAAGGTATCAGCCAAGACCAAACGACCTTCTGCATCGGTGTTTAGGATTTCAACAGACTTGCCGTTCATGGCTTTAACGATATCGCCAGGGCGAGTTGCATCACTCGATGGCATGTTTTCTGCGCAGGCCAATGCACCTACGACATTGATTGGTAGGCGTGCTTCACACAGCGCTTTGATCGTACCAATGACGGATGCTGATCCACCCATATCAAACTTCATCTCGTCCATAGCTGCACCAGGCTTGATAGAGATGCCGCCTGAGTCAAACGTGACGCCTTTACCGACTAGTACGATGGGTGCGTCGTCATTTACCGACTGCTCATTACCATTGCTATTTTTGGCGGCTTTCTTGTTAGGAAGCTTGCCAGCCAATGCTTTTAGACCACCGCTGACTTTTGCGCCAGTGGCAGCTTCGGTATTGGCACTGAAGTTAGATTTGCCACGATACTCCATGATGACGAGTTTGCCTTCTCGTGCTGAGCCTTTTGCCACTGCTAAGAAGCATTCCATGCCTAACCCTGACATTTCCTCTTCACCAAGCACGGTTACTTTCAATAAGTCAGGATAGGTTTCTGCTAGCAGCTCGGCTTGTTCTGCCATATAAGCTGGGAAGCAGATATTGCCTGGCTCATTGGCCACATCACGGGTTAAGCTTTGACCAGCAAATACAGACTGCGCAAAGTCTAAAGCAGGCTGAAGCGATTCGTCAGCAACCAAATAGACATCAGTCAGTACAGGCGTGGCTTGCTCAGACTTATATTTATCAAAACGATAACTCGCTGCTAATAAGTTAAGGGCAAGTTGACCAAACTGGTTTTCTTCTAGCGCGTCGTCCAATGCAACAGTAATAGAGCTCACACGCTTTTTCGTGCTGCTATAAATTGTCTTAGCGACTTTCTGTAATACCGTATGGTTGAGCTTGTCGATATTGCCGACCCCGACCAACAACAACTGGACTGGGTTTTGCTTGGTGGTTTTTTTGTCACCTGCCAATGCATAATCAGCAACGCTCTCACAGGCTTTGCCATTGAAATGTGATACTTCGATCAATTGCTCAATACGGGTGGTGTAGTCCGTTAAGGTAGATTCAGCAAGGATGTTTTTATTGTCATCGACCAAAACCACTAGACAAACTTCGTCTTTACCCTTGGCTTCTTTTTTCAGTATTTTTTGGGTGTGAGTTTTTGGCAGGTGCTGAGATAATTTAATATTCATATAGTTATCCTTATTAGAATGATCAGAGTAGGGCATACCTTCAATCTGAAGAAGGTATTTTGAATGGGCTAAAAATGGCGAAATGTTGCCAAACTGTGTCAAATAGCTGACTAATATCTTGATGTTATTTGGGCTATTTCCTTTGTTTGGCAGCAACTTATCTCATTTTTATCACCATTTTCAAAATGAGGACACGCCCTAGGCTTGTGTATTAAATGGTGTAAACAGTATCGGTCAAGAGACTTTCTTGTTTAGGTATATTCTACCCATCAAGTTTGATAATAAAAATCTCAAGCATGACTGTCTCAAGCATGACTAGCCACCACTCATTTACATGGGTGAGTCATTCACCTAGAGTGATAGTTCTAAAAGTTCAGAGTCATGACGTCCAATGTATCCGGGTGTATCTGGATGCACCCTAGCGTTAACGTCAGGAGCGTGTTATTTGTTTATCTAGTGTAGCATATCAGGTAAACAGTGTGCTGTCGGCAAGCGTTAGGTAATGTTTCCGTATACATTTGCTACGTAATTTTTCTAGCTATAGTTATTGACATTTGCATGTTTTAGCGTAGTTCAAAACGTCTGATTTATAGCGATGAACTGTTTCAAAATTGAGCATTTCACTGTTCTAACTTATTGACTCCTCGTCAATAAGCAGTGTTATACACGATGACTAAGGCGTCATTAGCAAAGGTAATGTTTTACCACATTTTTCACCGCAATTTTTTGGCAAAACATGCTAGCATTGACGGTTATATTCACCACTTGTGTTGATAAGGTGGCGTCGCCAGCGGATAGCTAGCTGGTTGATTAAGTGTCTCAACCCCCGTTGCGTTGTTGAGTGCTTAGAAACGCCCATGATGAACCCTCATCGAACTTGACCATTTATTTGGTCTTGCCATAAAACCTGTCCTGCCATAAAACGTGTGCAAACTAACTGTTCAAGATTAAGAGTACTCTACTGTGATATTACGCCGCTACATGACCAAGCAAGTTGCCTCAACCACCGCATTGGTGTTGGGGTTTTTAGTGGTGATGATGCTGGGTGGTCGCTTGATACGTTATTTTGGCATTGCGGCCGAAGGTCGTTTGGATATCAGCCTGTTATTTACTATTATTGGCTATAACTTGCCGTATTTCTTAGAGCTGATTTTGCCATTGGCGTTTTTTATTGGCTTGATGTTGGTGTTTGGTCGTTTATATGTCGATCAAGAGATGGCAGTCATCAATGCTAGTGGGATCTCACGTGGTAGGCTCGCACGTTTGATAACGCCTTTGATCTTAGCGTTGTTCATCGGCGAGGCAGCGTTGTCCACAGTGGGTAAGCCTTGGGGTGTGCGCTCATCTGAAACGATTTGGCAACAGCAGGCATTGACCAGTGCTTTTGATTTGATCCGTCCTAATGAGTTTATCAGTAGTGGGAATTACCATTTATACGTCGGTAGTCTCAGTGACGACAAAAAGCAGCTGCAAGACGTGGTGCTAATTCAGTCCGAAAAGACAGAAAAAGGCAGCAGTGCTAATAACAATACTGCTGAGAGTGCCGGTATTGAGGTCAATAATACCCTTGATCCCGAGACCGCTGAGCAATTAAATATCCCAGAATTACCAAACGCACTGGCCAGAAATAATATCAGTAAAGATACTATTACGTTAGCCAAACGCGCTGAGCAAGTAGACACTGGTGATAGTGGCGTCACTCAATTGGATTTGTTTCAGGGACGTCGTTACGAAGTGGGTGCGGGCAGTCTCAAGTACAACCAAGTGGGCTTTGATCGTTACCGTATCACCTTGGCTGAGTCGTCAAAAGAAGTGATCACCGAAGATAATATCGAAACACAAGCGATTATGCCTTTATGGCGAGCGGCAACTGGTGGTACACAAGTGAGTAATGCAGAAGCACAGAGGGCAGCACAGGGAGAGCTTGGTTATCGTTTTGCCTTACCATGGTTGATGATCATCGCGCCCATGCTTGCGGTACCACTGGCACAAGTACGCCCGCGCCAGGGTCGCTGGTTGCGATTATTCCCAGCGATTTTACTCTTCGTCAGCTGTGCAATCAGTATCATCTCACTAAAAAATGCCGTCAGTAAAGGCAGCGTCAGCGTATGGGCCTACGCATGGGTGGTGATAGGGTTTATGGTGTTGGCGCTTTATATGAATTGGGCTAGTCGTGTGCAGCATCGATTGCGCTTTCGCAAACCACAAACCTTAGCAGAAGCGGATATTACTAACGTCACCTCGCAGCAAGACGATCGAGCACAAGGAGGGCAGTCATAATGCGTTCCTTATTTACCAATAAACCGAGCAGCCCCAAAGTACTGGCTCGTTATGTCAAAACCAATGCCTTACTTGCTATTATCGCAGCAGTCATTGGCTTGTGGGCATTACAGCTGGTATTTTCGTATTTATCAGAGCTGGATTCTCTGGATGATAGCTACACGATGGGTGAGGCAATTAAGTATATATTTTACCGCTCACCTTATTTTTTGGAGCAGTTTATCCCTACTGGTGCACTACTAGGCGCAGTCGTAGGATTGGGTTTGCTCGCTAATAAAAGCGAGTTGGTGGTCATGCGTGCCGCTGGTGTCAGTATTTATCGTATCGTTGGTTGGGTACTACAGCCGGCTTTGATTTTTGTGCTGATTGCACTGGCAATCAATCAATTTGTGTTACCACATTCCAATCAATTGGCTGACCAGATTAATGATGCTGACAGCAGCTCGTTGGTCACCTCGGTACGTGGTTACTGGACAGTGCAGCCACGTTTTGAGAATGCAGAAAACGGTATCGCCACGCCCGATGGTAGCGATATTTTGTATATCGATTATGCTGATGTGCAAGGTAATATCGGTGAGGTCAAGCGTTGGCATTTAGACAATGATGGCAATCTGAAATCTGCCATTCATGCTGAAGGTGGACGCTATAGCGGTCGCCAATCGCTGGAGACGGCTGACGGAACATCGAGTGGACAGTATCGCTACGATTGGCAGTTGAATAATATGATCAAGCTCAATATAAACCAAGGGTTTGAGAGTAGCCAAGCGGTCGCACCATCAGATACCTTGAGTTTGCCATTTGCGCCTGAGTCTGTGTATTTGCTCACTCGAAAAGCAGAGGATTTGTCGCTCACGCAATTATTCGAGCATCGTCAGTTTATGCGTGGGCAGGGCAATCGCTCTTTGGATCATGAGCTAGCCTTTTGGCAAAAGCTGCTATCACCGCTGTCGATTTTATCTTTGGTGATTGTTGCTTGCTCATTTGTCTTTGGCTCACTGCGCACCCATAGTTTGGGTTTGCGTATCGTTGTGGCCTTGCTATTCGGTTTGCTCTTTAGTTATGTGCAGGATTTGGTCGGTTTTGTTTCGTTGGCGACGGGTTTTTCGCCCATGTTGATGGTACTGTTGCCGATTATTGGCAGTGCGGCACTAGGTTTTTATCTGATAAAACGACAAATGTAGTCAGTGGTATGATGTAGTCAATGGTATATAAATAAAAAAACACGCTAAAGCTGATAACTTTAGCGTGTTTTTTTTGGCAGATGGAAAGCACTTTATTCCTTGATTGCCATCGTGATCGTATAAGTCTTGCCTTGTTTGATCTTTTGACTATTGCCAAATACCTCGGTAAAAGAGCGCTTCACAAATTGACGCAAACCATTAATGGTCACTACATAAAAACGTCCACCTTGGCGCATGCGCGCATAAGCATCGAGAAAATAGAGATAATGCTGTTCTTTACCTACTTTGGCTGGCAAGTTCGACATCACCAAACTAAAATCTTTATCCTTTGCCACCTGGTTGAAGCCATTTGATAGATGTATATCGACATTTTTTAGGCCGTTTTTATCACAATTGCGGCGCGCATATTCCACCGCCATGAAGTCTTTATCGATCAAAGTGTGCTGACCGTTCGGGCATTCTCGTGCAGCCGTCATGCCGAGCACGCCATAACCACAGCCCAAGTCTATCGAATCATCATCCGCTTGGAAGTCCACATAATCAAGCAGCATCAAACTACCGTCATCGAGCTTTTGCGGTGAAAAAATTCCCCACGTGGTCGAAAAATCAAACGGTTTGCCCAATACGTCTTGGCGAAAGTGAATGTCTTCACGCCAGTGTTCGGCATTTTTTAGCAGGTCAGCAGGTGGTCTATGGCTCATGAGATTCTCGGATAATAGATGAGTAAAAGGTTGATAAGCTATGACGAGTATTGTAACGACAAAAGGGCAGGTTTGCAGCTACGGATTGGTAGTTGTGAGCGCTGCAATGTTTCAAGTTTCCAAGCGCTTTTAGTCTGACTTTTTCAAACGCTTCTTTAATAAATAATCAAACACAAACGGCCCGAAAGGTAGGAAAGAGCCTAAGACACCTGCAGGCATCGCCCACAGTGGCATTTTTATTTTACTAGCAGTGATGACAAGCATCAGTATATAGGCGATGAATAATACCCCATGCGCCATACCGATATACCTCACAGCTTCGGGCATGTCCAGCATGTATTTTAGCGGCATGGCGATACCCAGTAATAATAAGAAAGAAGTACCTTCTAAGTAACCCACGATGGTTAGGTTTCTGAGTGTAGCGTTTTGACTTTTTGTTAGGGTAGATGGCTGAGCTTGCAACAAGGTATATTCCTCTTACGATAATGAATAAGTGACGTGATAGGTTGAGCGCTCATTCATCCAATTCTCTGTAAATTGGATGCGGTGTCAGCCTCTTGGATGATGCTCTGCGTGCAATTGTTGTAATCTCGCTGTCGCCACATGAGTATAAATCTGTGTCGTTGACAAGTCGCTATGCCCAAGCAATAACTGTACGCTACGCAAATCCGCCCCATGGTTGAGCAAATGAGTGGCAAAGGCATGACGAAGCGTATGCGGCGATAGCTCCTTATCGATACTGGCAACTTTGGCATACTTCTTAAGCAAATACCAAAAATTCTGCCGCGTCATATAGCCACCTTGAGTGGTCAAAAATACCGCTTGGCAATTTCCCGACTTCAAGTGCGCAATCAACTCACCACGCCCATGCGATAAGTAATCTTCCAAAGCATCAGACGCATATTCACCCAGCGGTACCAGTCGTGTTTTATTGCCTTTACCTGTGATTTGTAGCCAACCTGCGTTTAGATTGACTTGCTCAAGCGCTAGATTAACTAACTCACTCACCCGCAGGCCACAGGCATAGAGTACTTCTAGCATGGCTTTATCACGCAGACCTATCGCTGTACTGGTATCAGGGGAGGCAAGGAGGTTATCAACATCTGCCTCAGATAAGTCTTTTGGTAGTGGTCGCCCAAGCTTTGGGCTTTTGATACGTTCACAAGGGTTGTCTTCACGCAGGTTACTGGCGATCATCCATAGATAAAACTGGCGCAGGCTTGAGAGCATACGCGCTTGAGTACGTGGGGTTTTGCCGTCTTGAGCGAGGAGAGAGAGACAGTGTAGTACGTCATCTGGTTGCCAACGGGTCAACGCGACAGGGTTGGTCAGCTCGCAGGAGCGCAGGTCACGGACATAAGCATTGCGAGTACGTGTGGCGAGCCCTCGCGCCAGCATGGCTTGACGAAACTCAGTCATATAACTGGGTTCGTCATCTACTGCCAGTGCCTTAGGTTGGCGCTGTTGCACGGCTCGATCACGGCTCATAATTCAATACTCAATGGTTAGATATTAGATAAGTGTTAAACACCATAATGAGGTGACTTCAGCACTGCGAGCGACGTGTAAAGGGTCGGTATTGTCTTGACTGCGGCCATGCTTAGGTTGGGTGTCCAGACGATATTTTACTGTCAATTCAGCATCGGCAAACAGGCCTAATAACTCATCACGGGTGCGTAGCTGCAGGTGCTCTGCTAAGTCCGACATGATCAACCAGAGCTCTCCGTACTCAGCTAAGTGCTGTTTAGCACCTTGTAAAACCCCACGTAGCATCGCGCTTTTGGGGTCATAGACAGCGTACTCAAGCGACGAGCTTGGCTTAGCGGGTAACCAAGGTGGATTACAGACAATCAGATTGGCGAGTGGTGCCTCAGTCGGATACAGATCGGCTTGCTGTAACTGTATGGCAGTTAATTCTAAGCGTGCAAAGTTATCACTAGCGCAGGCCAACGCACGTGGATTCAAATCCGTTGCTATGACTTTTGGAATATCGCGCTGGGCTAAGATGATCGCCAGTAAGCCCGTTCCGGTACCGATGTCATAAGCGACATCATGGTTCGCTGGTAGCGGTGCATCGAGCAATAGCTGCACATACTCATGACGGGTTGGTGCAAAGACACCATAATGTGGAAAAATTGATAATCCTAAGCTGTCTATCGGGACGCCTTTTTCGCGCCATCCTGCTGCGCCAAGTGCGCCCTGCAAGTCACGAAATGACAGCACACAAGACTCATCTATCGCTGTATCTAATGGACCAAAAGCGGCTGTACAGGCGGCACTGAAATCAGGCGCGCGGCGTAGTTGGCTGATATAATTGGCATCGAGCTCTAGTAGCAGGCGGCTCAATATACGTGAGCGCTGGGCTTGCAGTTGGCGCTGCTGATGAAATAAGTTGGGAATGCCTTTAACACTTGTCGTATTAGGTTTATTTGCAGCTTTTTTCATTTTACGTAGCTCAGAGCGTTCGTTCGTACGATCTATACGACGACCGAGTGCCTGTAGCAACTGGCGTGCATTATGAAAGTCACCGCGCCACAGCAGTGATGTACCTTCACAAGCCAAGCGGTAAGCATCGTCTGCGGTCGTTGTATCATCGACCAACACAATGCGTGCAGGTGGCATATGATTGCTTTCAGACAACCAAACAGCATTATGTAAAGTCTCGTTTTCTTGCCACTGCACATACTGCTTTTCTGTTTGTAACACGTAATGGCCTACCTTCTGTGAATGATATGTCTCGCATAAAGCAAAGATATCTTTATGTTGTGTATGTCACTGTCGTTATATGATGTATGGCGCTGTCGTTGGTATTCTGCGGTAACTTGAGCGCTTTTAAGCGGTTTTTTTCTTGACCAAATAGCGATAAAGCGTGGCTTTTATTGGTGCATCATCATCACTAGCGACAGTGATTTCATCGGGGTCAACGCTCAAATCGGCATCTTCTGCCAGTGTTTCTTGATGGATAAGCTCATGACCTAGATGACGACAGAAGTTAGGGATGTCACGCGTCGTAGCAGGGTCGGTGGCCAGTATTTCAATCACCTCGCCACTGTCTGCTTTGCGTATGACCCGATGTAGCATCATCACAGGCTCAGGGCAAATAAGCCCTTGCGTGTCTAGATAGTGGTTAATAGAGGTATTTGAAATAGAAGTGGTCATAGTAATATTTTTTAAACGTCAGGAGTGAGTGAAAGATAACGACTGGTCGATAAAGAAGTATTTTGCTATGGCTATGGCTATGGCTATGGCTATGGCTGTGTCTGGCTCGCGGCAAGTTGACCAGTTATCAGTTGCTAGCTTCTTCTTCGGCCATTTCTAAAAAATTAAAAAAGCGCTTAAAGCTGACTTTAAATAAAAATGCCACCCCAAGCCAACAGGATAATCCCAACCAAGCCGAGTCAGCGAACAGCCAGCCGCCAAGCAGTACCACGGTTGATACACCCATGCTCATGGCTATCATCGATGGTTGGTTTAAGCGATAACGATAAACCACCAGTGCATCATAGATGGTGATGGGAATCGTAAGGGCAACCAACGCATAAGGCAAATTATAAAATAACTGATAGAGTAGCTGATTATCATGAAACGCCTTAATACTGGCAATGGTACCAAAAACCACAAAAGCAATAAGAGCAGCATAGATCAGATAAATGGCCATTTGGTTTGCACGTTGAGCGCCTTTGATACGGGCGATGGCAAGCGGTGCGAAGCCATGTTGCGATTTATTTTGCAAAGACGGGTCTGGAGCTGTGGTCATAATAATCAGTCATTCATTCGTTGAAACGTGCGCTAAGGCACAGTTATCGATCATATCGTTGTTTAATCAGTTCGCTTGATAGCATCAATAGCGAGGCTACTACTAGGGTCTGCAAAATACGTCGACATCAATATACAAGCAGCGATATCGTCGATTGGGTCACGCTCGTTTTGAATCCAGCCGTTGTCCCAAGCGATTTCTCTTGCTGCCACTGAGGTCAGGCGTTCATCACATAGTGTCACCGTAACAGGTAGATGCTGCTCCATGACTCTATGCGCCAGGCGGCGAGCAAATTTGTGCGCGCGCTTCGATAGTATTGAGCTGCTGCCATCCATATTCAGCGGTAGCCCGACCACGACCTTGGCGACGCCCCAGACTTGAATGATGCCGAGCAGGTTATCCCAGTCAGGTTGACCATTATTCATCACCAAGATATCAAATGCACGTGCCGTCTCTGTGACAGTATTGCCTAGAGCCATGCCCATTTTTTTGACACCATAGTCTAGAGCTAGGATCAGGTGCGGTTTAACATTTGGCTGTGCCACGCTAGCATCTGTGTCGCTATTTATTGCATTGGAATTATCTGTTGCAAGAAGGCTATCTACCATAGTAAAGGGTAATTCCTGTTTTAGAGCTTATTTAGTGCTTATCATTTATAGAGTGCATGTAGGCGATTCAGTGTGAGCAGGGCTCAGTATCGCTGAGAGCAGCTCCTCACAGCCATGAAAAGCCCATAGCGTAGAAAAGTACAGAGCACACTGCAAGCGAGTCAAACTATACCAATCGAGCTATATTTTCAACGTACTTCTTTTATTTCGACATGTCTATATCTATCAAGCATGACCGATATCGCTACTGAGATAGTCAAAATTAACGCCAATCTTATCAGCGGCAATTTGCCAACGATCTGCAAACGGCGTATCAAACAACAGATTTAAATCAGCAGGGCATACCAACCAGTCGCCGTTATCAAGCTCACGTTCTAGTTGTTCTTTACCCCAATTAGCATGACCCAAGCATAAATGATAGTGTCCCACACCTTGGCCGGCGGCGATGCGTTTTAGGATGTCTTGACTGGTGGTGATGCAGACGTTTTCTGAGATGGCAAAAGAAGATGCCCATTCAGGCTGACCAGTATGCAGTACAAAGCCGACTTCTGGATACACAGGACCACCTTCTAATGGCACATCCTCCATCACTTGCGGATCTGTGACGTCAATACTCAGATCTTCTAGAAGTTTGCCGACCCGCGATTGTTCGATTGGGCGATTGACCATCAGACCGAGCGCACCATGCTGGTCATGGCGACAGATATAAATCAACGTTTGCCCAAACCGTGGGTCTGGCAAGTCGGGTGCCGCAATTAAAAAATGATGGGTCAAATTGGCTTTAGGCATAGACACAATGGTAACCTGATAATAAAGGTGAAATAACAAGTGATGAAAGACCACTATATGGCGATACTGCACAAAAAATCAACTAAAGCAGCTGTTTAGAAGTTTTGGTTAACGTGGATAAATGAGGCTGCTGGCCAAAGCAATTCTTGACCGAATGGTGAATTATTTGACACCCGCTAATAAACTGCGTGCATGGTCACGAGTGACTTCGGTGATGGTCACGCCACCAGACATACGTGCCAGCTCATCTACTTGCGTGCTGCCAGTTAGAACCAATAGCTCACTTTCAGTTTTCTCGTCATGGTGTTTTTGTACCAAGATATGCTGGTGAGCTTGTGCTGCTACCTGTGCTTGGTGGGTAATAGCCAGTAGTTGTTGTGTTTGACCAAGCTCACGCAGCAGCTCACCGACGACTTGTGCTGTGCCGCCACTGATACCGACATCGACTTCGTCAAAGACCAGCATTGGCTTGGCGGTGTTGTTATCAGCACTCGTTGCTTGCAAGACTTGCATGACCAAGGCCATACGTGACAGCTCACCGCCCGAGGCAATCTTATGCAGTGGCTGCATTGGCATGCCGACGTTGGCGCTAAACAACAAGTCAATATCGTAGCAACCTTGACCATTATACTGACTGGTATCGGTTTTTTTGGTAAAGACAAACTCACAGCGCGCATTGGGTAGGGCGAGAGGTTGTAGTTGCTTAACCAGCTGTTTGCTGACGGTCGGCGCTGCTTTTTCACGTTTTTTCTGGAGCTTGGTTGCGAGTGCTAGGTATTCTTGCCAAGCTTGTTCTATCTGGGCTGCCATGGCATCACTACTCGGTTCATTTTCGAGTTGCTCTAGCTGCTCTTGCCAACTGTTGGCTTCGTCGATTAAGTCGGCAGCAGGCAGGTTGTGCTTACGAGACAAGTGGTGTCCTAGGCTGATCAGGCTGTCTAGTGTCTGCAAGCGCTCAGGGTCAGGCAGTTGCTGATCAGCATAGTCTGATAATAACCCTGTCACTTCAGTGATTTGCTGCTGTGCTAAGTGCAACTGCTCGGATGCCTGTTCAAAGGTTTGGCTGACGCCTACTTGAGTGTCACAAAGCTTGATAGCCTGTCCTAGCAGAGTCATCACATCTGGCTCATCGTTGTCATTATCGAGTAGATGCAAGCCATGGCTAGCTTCTTGCATCAATGCTTCAATATTAGACAACTCTTCGTGTTCCGCCTCGATGTCGGTATAGTCAACAGCTAGTAATGGTGCGATATCCGCCAGTTGACTTTCTAGCAGTTGGATGCGGTCTTGGCGCTGGGCTTCGCGGCTTGCAATCTCTTCTGCCTGCCGTTTGAGCTGCTGATAAGTTTGATAGCTACTCTCTGTTTGTGCGGCCAATGAAGTGGCTTTTGCCATAGCGTCGAGCCATTGCACCACAAACTGCGGTTTGAGTAATGCTTGCTGAGCGTGTTGACTGTGAATATTAACCAATAATGTACCGAGGTTTTTGAGCTCTGCCAAGCTGACGGGCGTGCCATTTAACCAAGCCTTAGAACGTCCAGTCTGACTCAATTGCCGGCGAATCAATACATCTGGCTCATCCAATTCACGGTCATGTCTAGCAAACCAATCAGCGACGACGTCATTGTCTTCGACATCGAATAGCGCATAGATATCTGCATGTGCCGCGCCATGTCTAACCATAGCGCTGTCTGCACGCTCCCCTGCACACAACGACAGAGCATCGAGTAATAATGATTTGCCAGCGCCAGTTTCGCCAGTGATGACATTGAAGCCCTGAGCCATACTCAGCTCGTGCTGATCGATCAATGCAAACTGATGTAAAGTTAATGATACTAGCATCAAGGCCTCTCATGATAGGTAGTGAGCTTCATCGACAGCCTTAACAGTCTTTATGAAGTCATCGCTAAAATAGAATAAATACAGGGATAAGGTGGCTCGTTTATCACATTTGATAGACTATCGTATTTGGTAAATATTATGGTGTTAAATGCGGGTAAATACAAATCAGAAAGGTAAACAGTCAGATAGGCTGCTAGGGCAGCCCTAGCATATAGTCAGCTATCCATGACAAGGCACGCGCTGAATAGATGGCAACATTTCCTAGCTTCTGTAACAAACTTTACAGATATAATGTGGTAGCATAAACTTATGCACTGACAAACACTAGCTACCTCGCTTTCTGTGACTTAACTTTTAAATCTCTAATCGTCGTGGAGCACTTCATCGCCATATTCAGCAGAAAAAAGTGTTAGTAGCTTGAAAAGCATAGCCATACCGTCACTATGCTAAGATATGTCAAAATATGTCGATACGTTCTGAGCGTCGGTGTCTGTCTGCTGTGCGCAAACACTTCAACTGACAGTATCATACAGAGTGCGCTAAGTGATTTGCAGCGCATACTCTCAATGCTACTCAGTACGTTACTTATTCTTTAGTTTTGCAATAATTATTTGATAAGGAAGCCACTATGACAGCGGCGCAATTTACCAATGTAACGGTCAACTCCCAAGCGACAGTCTCTTATGACGGTCGTTGTTCAAGCCACACCATTATGTTTGAAGATGGACGTCATAAGACGTTAGGTATCATATTACCTTGTGATAATTTGGTTGAGTCTTACCACTTTAATACCAACACGTCCGAGCGTATCGAAATTACCAGTGGCGAGTGTGAAGTCAAAATAAATGGTGAGGACGAGTTCAGTTATTATCGTGCTGGTCAGTCATTTGTGGTTGAAGGCAACAGTGGTTTTAGTCTACGAACCGAAGAGATCGTGCAATACACCTGCCATTTAGAGGGGTAGTGGTGGCACGCTTCTTTTATCTCAAACTCGATAGTGTTTTTGAGTGAATGTTTGAGTAAATAGCAAATAAACCATATCAGCCGGTATGGTTTATTTCTTTTTGAAGATACAAATTTTCAAAGATATAAATTCTCGCTCAACTGACGCAACGGTACACTTAACAGTAAAACGACTTTTTCTTTTTTATCGCTTAGGCGGTATTCACTTGATATTCGGCAGGCCTCTTATGGCAAAACCTATTTATTTTTATGGCATTCATGCGATTGACGCTTTACTTGAGCATCGCCCTTTGGATGGGCTGAGCTTATTTGTTCAGCAAGGACGCGAGAGCGACTCCCACGTACAGGCTATCGTCACACAAGCGGAAGCCAACGGCATCAGTATCCAACCGACACAAAAAGATAAGCTCACGCAGCTGTGCGGTAGTCCACAACACCAAGGAGTTGTGCTCAATGCCCGCCCACTTGGGTTTGCTGATGAAGGGTTGCTCGATACCCTTGCTGCAAGAGAACAGTGTCTGCTATTGGTGCTAGATCAAATTACCGATGCACATAACTTTGGTGCGTGTCTGCGTACGGCAGTGGCGATGGGGGTGGATGCCGTTGTATGTCCAAAACATCATGCAGCCAGCTTGACACCGACCGTGGCTAAAGTATCTGTGGGTGCAGCTGAGATGATGCCGATAGTCAGCGTCACCAACTTAGCTCGTACGCTCACACAAATCAAGAATGCAGGCGTGTTTGTTTTCGGTACTGCGTTGAGTGATACAGCCAAGCCGATACATGCCGCTGATTTGACTGGCAAGACTGCGATTATTATGGGTTCAGAAGGAGATGGCATGCGCCGTCTTACTACAGAAAGCTGTGATGAGCTTGTGTATATCCCGATGTCAGGGAACGAGCACGGGAATCTACAAAGTCTCAATGTGAGTGTCGCTACTGGTATGGCGCTTTATGAGGTTAATCGACAGCGTACTTTATCTGCTGGGCAAGCGTAAGATAGTTTTGATGTAGTGGTTCGAGTTGTTCATACAGACCCACGAGATCACGATCATTAAGCACGACGTCATCAGCGTGCTGGTTACGTGTTTCACGGTCTAGTTGATTTACCATGATGGCTTTGATTTTTCGTATGCTTTGTTCATCGCGTTGGCTGGCACGAACGAGCTGTGTCTCTTCGGTGGCGTCGATAACCAATACACGCTGACACAAATTGGCCAACCCTGCCTCAGAAGCTTCAATGAGTAGGGGCGCAGACAACACGACATAAGGTGAAGTACTGGCAGCTAGCTGAGATTTTGCTGCTTCACGTATCGCCGGATGGGTAATGGCCTCAAGTTCAATCAAGGCTTCAGGGTGGGTAAAGACGTGAGTACGCACCGCTGCTCGATCCATTGACCCATCGTCATTTAATATCCATCCGCCAAATCTTTTTTGAAGCTTGCGTAGTGTAGAGCTGCCTTTTGCAACGACTTCGTGCGCAATCACATCTGCATCGATGATATCGATGCCTTGTTCCGCAAACCAGTTGCTAGCAGCAGATTTGCCACTGCCGATACCACCGGTGAGCCCCACCACCAACGTTTTATTTGGCTTTTGTGGTTGCTGCGGCTCATGAGAATAAGATGACGCGTGATGTTTTGACATAATAATGACTTATCTAATCGATATAATAATGACAGTGGTAAACTGGGACAGATATTGTACCCGTTTAGACAGCTATAGTCGATTGAGTATATCATTTGAATTGATGGCTTGCTCTAATAAGTATACATGCCCAGATACCAACTGATGATATCTGCACCATATAATAAAGCGACAACACCTGCGATAGCGATATAAGGACCGAAGGCAAAGGGTCGACTCTCACCGTGTTGCTTCATTAAGATAAGTCCAACAATCGAGCCGAGCAGAGAAGAAAGCAATATGATCAACGGCAACATCATCGGCCCGAGCCAAGCCCCCAATACTGCCAACAGCTTAAAGTCGCCCTGACCCATACCGTGCTTTTTGGTTATGAGATAAAACACTTTTACCACGACCCATAAAGCCAAAAATCCCAGCAACAAGCCCCAAATCGACTGAGTTGGTGAGACAAACCACCCTTGCGAGTTCACCGCCAAGCCCAAACCTGCCAAAGGGAAGGTCAGACGATCAGGTAGCAGTTGGGTGTCAAAATCGATACCTGTTAAGGCTATCAATGTCCATACCAAAACCAAAGCGGATAAACCAGTTGCACTGACCCCAAACTGATGAATAATCAAAGCAGACAGTAGGGCTGTGACCAGCTCGATCAGCGGATAACGAATGCTGATGGTAGCCTTGCAGTCTGAGCAACGCCCACGTAATACGAGCCAACTGATTACAGGGATGTTTTCATACCATTTTATCTTATGGGCGCAATGAGGACAGCAGGACGCTGGTCGACTTAAGGTAATAGGCGTATCGGTTGCTACGGTATTGAACAGTGGCTGCGTGTGTTCGCGTGGCATATCAGCTTGCTCAGCCATAAACTGGCTACACTCTTGACGCCAGCTCAAGATCATCATAAGCGGCATACGATGTATGACCACATTTAAAAAGCTACCGACACAAAGGCCTAATAGTGCAAATACGACCAATGCGACGGTCGTATTTTCTTGTAATAACTGTATAAATTGCATTAAGTAGCAGCCCTTTGGTTTGCCGTTAACCGACCACTGAACCCAGCTGGAAGATTGGTAAATACATTGCAATGACTAGGCCACCTACTAGTACACCAAGCACTGCCATAATCATCGGTTCCATCAAGCTGGTTAAGCCGTCAACGGCGTTATCAACTTCGTTTTCGTAATAGACAGCCACTTTATCCAGCATTTCTTCTAGGTTACCAGACTCTTCACCGATACCGACCATCTGTATGGCCATGCTGGGGAACAAATTGGTAGAGCGCATCGAGAACTGTAACTGCTGACCAGTCGAGACGTCGTCTTTGATTTGTTGTGTGGCATTATAAAACACCAGATTGTTCGTAGCACCAGCTGTAGAGTCGAGTGCATCAATCAGGGGTACGCCAGCGGCGAAGGTAGTAGAGAGGGTGCGTGAAAAGCGGGCGATGATCGCTTGATAGGCGATATTGCCAAATACAGGTATTTTTAAAACAGCGCGATCTAAAAAGTTACGGAATTTCTTGGATCGTTTTTTTGCTTCAGAAAAAGTAATGATAGCACCACCGATCGCTACAATTAAAATGAACCACCAAGACTGCATCCACTCAGACATTCCAACTACCATCTGTGTAAACGCTGGTAGCTCTGAACCAAAAGATTCAAATAGGTCTGCGAATACAGGAACGACCTTAATCAGCAAAATCATGGTCACGATAATGGCCACGATGATAACGGCGATTGGGTATTTTACCGCTTTTTTGATTTTGGATTTGAGTAGCTCGCTTTTTTCTTTATAGGTAGCAACCCTTTCGAGCATCGTCTCAAGCGCACCAGATTGCTCACCCGACTCGACGAGCGAGCAAAACAGATCGTCAAAATAGCGTGGATGCTTACGCAAGGCAGAGGTAAACGTACCTCCCGCTTCGATATCAGATTTTATCTGTAAGACCAAATCCTTCATACTTGGATTGTCTAGCGAATCTGCGACAATCTCAAACGATTGGGTCAGTGGCACGCCAGCTTTCATCATGGTAGCCAGCTGACGGGAAAAAATAGCAATATCAATGGGTTTGATGGCTTTTTTGAAGGTGTAAAGTGGTTTGGGTTTTTTCTTGATACCTTTGACAGTAATGCCTTGCTTGCGTAACGTGGCCTTTGCTAACTCTAAACTACGACTGGTGGTTTCACCTTTTACTTTCTGCCCACGTCTATTCACACCATCATAGACAAAGTCCAATAGCATGTCGGTCTTCACTTTTGCCATATCACTACCCTCAAAAGTTGTCTCATTAGGTATTGCAAATACATATTACTTATTAAGTGCCTCAGATGGGTATTATTGCTTGTTTATAAAGTAAAATCCATAATTTCTTATATTTGCTGACGAATGAGTTAAACGGCATGCATTCGATGTTGGTATGACGGGAAGCGTCATCCTTATTCAGAAGTCACCCGCAGCATTTCCTGAATACTGGTTACCCCTTGCAAGGCTTTCAAAATGCCAGAGTGTCGTAAATCTCGAAAGCCACTTTTGAGCGCAGCCTCTTTGATATCAAGTGCATTGCCATCTTCCATGATAATGTGCGATATCTCCGGAGTGGCTTTCATGACTTCATAGATACCCACACGACCTTTGTAGCCTTCGCGGCATTCGTTACAGCCTACAGGTTCATAGATGGTATTCTCTGGGTCGTCCAAATCAGCATCGGTAAAACCCAGTTCCAGCAAACTTGGTCGCGGAATATCAACGGGTTTTTTACAGTTTTGGCACAAACGTCGTGCCAATCGCTGAGCGATAACTAAGTTGACAGAAGTGGCAATATTAAAGGAGGCGACTCCCATGTTGCGCAGACGAGTCAACGTTTCAGGAGCTGAATTGGTATGCAGGGTGGAAAGTACCAAATGCCCCGTTTGTGCTGCTTTTACAGCTATTTCAGCAGTCTCAATATCACGAATCTCACCGACCATGACAATATCAGGATCTTGGCGCAAAAAGGATTTAAGTGCGGTGGCAAAGGTCAGACCCACTTTTGGATTAACGTTGACCTGATTGATGCCTTCAAGGTTGATTTCAACAGGGTCTTCAGCAGTTGAAATATTGGTCGCACCAGTGTTTAAAATATTGATACCTGTATAGAGTGAGACAGTTTTTCCTGAGCCGGTAGGGCCAGTGATCAGCACCATGCCTTGCGGCTTATGTAGTGTCTCCAAAAACCATTTTTTTTGGTCAGGCTCATAACCCAAGGCATCAATACCGAGCATGGCAGATGAAGGATCTAAGATACGCAAGACAATTTTTTCACCGAACAAGGTTGGTAATGAGTTTACTCGGAAATCAATCGCTTTGCTTTTAGAAAGCTTAAGTTTGATACGTCCGTCCTGCGGAATGCGGCGCTCGGAGATGTCCATTTGCGACATTACTTTTAAACGCGCAGCAATTTTGCTGGCGAGTTGGACTGGTGGGTTGGCCATTTTTTGCATCACACCGTCGACACGGAAACGTACGCGGAATGTTTTTTCGTAGGGCTCAAAATGTAAATCTGATGCGCCCATACGGATGGCATCAACCAGCATTTTATTGATGAATTTGACGACAGGAGCTTCTTCGACACTATCGTTGAGTTTGGTTGCACCTTTTTCTATCTCTTCTTCGTTGTGTTCTTCAAAATCGACATTTAACATTTTACCGCAGAAATCCCCTACCTCTAAGGTAGTGGGATGAATGCGT
>NZ_JAKDUI010000194.1 GCF_030457785.1 Psychrobacter sp.
TCAAATATACTGATTAATATAGGTTATGGTCAAGCGGATGAGCTATATAGTCGTCTTCCAAGATTGGACTTTGATGAGGCTTGTCAGATTTTATAAAACACAACATCATCATAAGCATAAAAAACCACCTGCCTATATTCAGCAGGTGGTTTTTTATGTTTATGGTCATTGTGAAAAACAACCTGGATTATATTGTAGAGAGTGGTTCTGTTGGGTATCCTGTATCAAACAATGTAGGTATAAAAAGGTGTACAAGATGGAAAACATCACAATTCTTGGCGCTGGGACGATGGGGCACTCGATTGCCTTATCAGCAGCATGGGCAGGTAAAACCGTAAATATATATGGCATCGATGATCAGGACCTTGAAAACGCTGATACTTGAAAACGCTGATAAAGGCTTGCATAACAAACTCAAGGTGATGAGTGACAACCAACTTTTTACCCCTGAGCACGCGACCGAAATTAGAAAGCGCACCCAATTCACGACCTCTCTTGAAGAAGCTACTTCGAATGCAATCTTTATTATTGAAGTCGTCCCTGAGAGCTTAGTGTTGAAAAAGGCGTTATATGAGAGGTTGGAAGCATTAGTTGAAGATGATGTTGTTATGGCTAGCAATACATCAGGGTTTAAACCAAGTCTATTAGCGGCTGATATGAGACGCCCCGAACGTTTTGTTGTTACTCATTTTTGGAATCCGGCAGACCTTATGCCTTTAGTAGAAGTCGTCAAAGGCGAGCATACCGATGAGGACACGGTCCAGCGTACGATGGACGTTTTAACGCTGATGAATAAAAAAGCGATAGTGCTGAATCAAGAAGTCCCAGGATTTATTGGCAATCGTTTGCAATACGCTCTTTTTCGAGAAGCGCAGGCATTGCTAGATGCTGGAGCAGCTTCAAAAGAAGATATCGGTGCCGCCGTCACCTATAGTATTGGCCGTCGGTTGCCTGTGACAGGACCACTGATGTCTGCGGATATGGGCGGGCTAGATATATTCTCCGATATCTATAATTATTTATTCGAAGATTTATCGACATATCAGCGTTCAGGTGAAGTCCTATCTCAACTCGTGAGTGAGAAAAAACTGGGAGATAAAACAGGAGAGAGCTTTTATGCTTGGGAATCTGATGTCTCGGAAAAAATAAATGAAGAACGGGAGCGGACGCTGATTTATTTCCTGAAAAACGACCTAAAGACAGGAGCGTTAAAATAAGTAGTAGCATTAGCATTAGTATGTGTTTTTCAATCAGTATTTTCTCTGCATATCATTGAAAAAATATGAAGCCTATGACCTATATTTATGGGCAAAAAAACTGAACGGAAATGAGCATAGAAACTGGAGAGATGAGCAATGGTCAGACAATTTGGCCCACACCAAAATAAACAAGATGATGGGCAAGTGTAAGTTATATCGAGTGACGACGGTACGAAAAGAGAGTGAGTTTGAAAGAGTTGACCATCAACTAAAAACCCCTCAGGCTATACGAAAAATAGCCCAAGGGGGTTAAATCTATAAGATATTTAAAAGTGCAGTTTAACCAGCGCGCTCGGTGTGTTTTGGGTAAAGTCGGTACCGTATTTGTTTTTCCAGTAGCTATACTCCATGCCGACTTCAATCCGGTTATCAATGCCCAATGCTTCTTGCAAATTGTATTTTATTTGCGGGTTGATATGCAGTTGGTCTTTCGAGTCATCGTTGTTGAATGAATAGTCCACATAACCATCGATGACGAAATTGTTTTTCTCCCACCCATAAGTCAACGTAATCTGCTGATCATCATCAGTATTGTCATTGAAAGCGTGATACAAAGATGCTGACGCATACTTCATACCAGGAATAGGCACATTTAGGTCTGCACCCACACCGACCAAGTAGTTATCTTGGCTAAAGCCTGTACTGTTTGAGCCAAACTCGTATTGAGCTGCTAGATTGACTTGTTTGATAAAGCTGTCATCAAAGGTTTGCAGTTTAAATTTAGGCGAGAACTCGCCGTATGTCTCTTTGAACCTGTCACTGCCATTAACTTTAGCACCATGATGGCGATCAACAAAGAAAAACACACCGCCCCAAGTATGTGTGGATGCATGCTCTAAGGTAGCGGTAGTTAACTCACCATCTGGTACTAGCTCATAGTCATCGCCATATAATACAGAAAGACTGGTGTCACTAAAAAGTACCTTTGCATGGCTGTTGCTCACAGCGCCCAACGAAATCACAGCAAGTAAAGCGGCAGACAGAGGCTTTATATAGCTTTGTTTTGTCTTAAGAGGACTTGTATTTTTGAGGGTGTTTTTTAACCTTTGGGGCGTTAAGGGCAGGCTTTTAGATAAGATATCATTCATAGTGGTAATACTCCTTTAAATACAGTCATGGACCTTAATAGAATTGGCATAACGGCAGGGGTGGAATTTTGTTTTGGATCAAAACTTACCCGTACTACTAAGGGCGAGGGTGTAGTCTTCAGTGCAAATAGAGAATAAAACCTCTAAGTTTAGGCGTTATTTACGCTGCAAAGGCCCACTGATTTGGCTGTGTTTTTTAGCAACATTTTTTAACACCTTGAAACAGTTAACCACTTTTTATAATTATTGACAATGACGACTGAGCTGGGAATATGCTATCTCGATGTACTATAAATTATTGATATAATCTAAGTTTTTGATTTTATTAATTTAACTGACCAAATGGTCAAGAATATTTATTTTGTAAGAAAAAATAAGCAGGAAGACCGTCACATGGACTAATTTGCAGCGGCAATGGTTTTTTTGAGGCAGGATAGAGTAAAGATGATTTGATATCAGAAAGGGCATGATGCTTTTAATTTTGGATACTTTGTATATCGACAGGGATGTGTTTTTTCAGTCTATTCGATGTAGGGGCTATAAGTAAGGAGCTTCTATACAGGTAATGCGTTGTTCACATTGTATTTTATTTAGGGATTGTACTAGGGGGTGTTGGATTGTTCACAAATAGGTGCTGCTGATAACTGCTAGCTTATATAGTCGATACCAAATAAAAAGGATGCATTGTCTAATAATGCGAAACTGGTATAAATTTTTTTGGCTTGCTGTGCCACGCAGACAGAGGCTGAAAAAAACCTATACCAGTTCCGCTGTATCTGTTTTATATCGAACTGACTATATAAAGTTATATGATACGCTTCGATGCACCTACCAATCCTGTCATCAAGGGTAGTGAGACTAAATAGGCATAGATCAATAACGCTAAAACCATAGCGCTGTGGAAGCTCCAATCTACCCAATAAGTCATATCTGCTAGGCTGGCATTAAATAAAGTTGGCAAGATAAAAATGCCACTAAGGGCAACCACAATGGCTGGCAGCGTTGCCAGACGATACATCATTCGTTTGGTTCTACCCATCGCTGCCCAATATCCCCATGCTATTAGTAAGATAAGCAATAATACGATGACTAAGGTAGAGTTTTCCAGTAGCGCCTCCCATAACATCATAAGCGCTTGGGTTAATAACAACATGGTCACTCCTTTTGCAATTTTCAAAGTAAATAAGGATGATTTTATAAGGATGGTTTGACTGTTTAGACTCTACCTTTTGCGACAGCCATATAAGCAGGTTTTAGCATCATCTCCTCTAAAAACCAAGCAAAATAACTTTCTTGTAATGGATCAATAAAAGGCACGCTCGGCGTTAGATTGTCTTCATAGTCAAACTCAACCAGCATGGCTTGACCCTCTTTAATAAGCAGTGGACAAGATGTATAGCCATCAAACTGTAGACTAGGGCTGCGGCCTTGTATCACATCGATTAGATTATTGACTACGAGAGGTGCTGAGAGTTTAACGGTTGCTGCTGTTTTGCCTTTTGGTGTGCCATTGATATCACCTACACCAAATATGTTGCTATAACGCTTGTGCTGAAGTGAGTATTTATCAACATCAAGCCAGCCTTGAGCATTGGCGAGAGGGCTATTTAAGACACTATCTACTGCAAACATGGGTGGCACAATGTGGATAAAATCATAGTCTTGAGCATTTTGGTTACCTGCACCATCCGTAAAGTAAGCGGTTTTACTGCTTTTATCGATGGCGGTCAGACGTTGTTCAAAATTAACCCCAATTGGAGGGTTATAGGATGCCCAGTGAGACAGCACATTTTCATTGACAACAGGAACACTAAACACGGTGTTGTGAGGACTAAAAAACTGTATATCACTATCTTGTCGAGTGCCAGCCTGTACAAGCCTATCGTGCAGCATAAAGGTCATCTTGAGCGGCGCACCTGCGCATTTCATATCAGTATGTGCTAGAGTCATGATCGCTCGTCCGCCTGTCTGACGAAACATGTCCATCTGCTGCCAAGTCTTTAAAGCAATCTCAGGACTGGGATAAACACTACCGATTCCCTCAGATCCTAGATCTGCGATATCCAATCCTTCTATAGTGTCAAACCCCAAACGAAGACCAGTTGCTATGACCAAATAATCATAGCCAATCGTTTTACCATTATCGGTTGTCAGCTGATTGCTATCAGGCAAAAATTCTTGAGCATTTTCTTTTATCCAATTAATGCCAGTAGGTAATAGCTTTGCATTACTGTCTATGACTTTATCTGCGTTTTTCCAAACACCGCTAGCAAGCAAAGTATAGCCTGGCTGATAATAATGTGTTTCACGGCTATCTAGGATAGTCAGTTTGGCGTTAGGGAGTTGGCGACTTAAACGATTGGCAATAGCCAACCCTGCTACACCAGCACCCACGATGACAATATTTGGGTTTTCTTGATGGGTCGGTAAACTTGTACACCCTGTCAAGCTCATACCACCCATAGCAACCCCAGTTGCCATACTTGTACCAATGAATTGACGACGACTGACCTGATGGTTTACAGAGCCATTCTTGTTATCTCGAAAGTTTGATTGGTTAGATAAGGGGCGACTAATCGCTTGTTTCATAATATTACCTCTAGATGCGAACATTCAGAACTACACTCAAAATGACTTATAGCGCTAGCTAAAATCTATATCATCATTTGCTTTAGCTGCCGTTAAGTTGGCTTTAAGCCATGCTTCAAAACCACCAGCAATAGATACCACGTTTCTGTAGCCTAAATCTTGTGGTGTTTTCATGACGATCCTTTAAGAAGAGGAGTGTTAACAAAGGCTAGGTAGTAAAAGTCTATGCAGCAAGTGAAGAGT
>NZ_JAKDUI010000195.1 GCF_030457785.1 Psychrobacter sp.
TGAGTCAAGCGAATACCACAGATGTTACTGCATATATGCAATCTGTCGGCAAACAAGCACGAGCGGCATCACGTGTCCTCGCTGCAGCAAATACTGGCGATAAAAACTCAGCATTAATGGCTATCCATGATGTACTAAAAAATGCCAAATCAGACATATTGGCTGCTAATAAAATCGACATGGACAATGGTCAAAAAAATGATTTGGATTCTGCCCTGCTTGACCGTCTAGAGCTAAATGATGCTCGCTTCGACGGTATGCTTCAAGGTTTGAAAGACGTGGCCGCACTGCCTGACCCCATCGGTGAAGTGACTGACATGACTTACCGACCATCAGGGATTCATTTAGGCAAGATGCGTGTGCCACTCGGTGTGGTCGGCATGATCTACGAATCACGTCCTAATGTCACCTTGGAAGCCGCTTCACTGGCGCTAAAATCTGGCAACGCTATTATTTTACGCGGTGGCTCTGAAGCATTTGAGTCCAACCAAGCGATTGCCAAATGTATCTTAGAAGGTCTAAAAAACGCTGGACTGTCTGAGCACTGCGTACAGGTACTACAAACCACGGATCGTGCTGCTGTTGGTGAGTTGATCACCATGACTGACTATGTTGACGTCATCGTTCCACGCGGCGGTAAAGGCTTGATTGCACGTATCAGTAATGATGCCCGAGTTCCTGTCATCAAACATCTAGATGGTAACTGTCATACCTTTATTGATAGCGATGCAGATGCAGATACGGCTGTCAAAGTCAGCGTTAATGCAAAAACCCATCGTTACGGCACTTGTAACACCATGGAAACCCTATTGGTCGATGAGTCAGTCGCTGATGAACTACTGCCAAAAATTGCTGAAGCCATCGTCGCTGCTGACGACGCCATGCAGCTGCGCCTTGACGAAAAGTCTCAGGCTATCCTAAAAGACAGCGCTGCTCTCAAGGGCCATCTATCGGCAGCGACTAGCGAAGATTGGGACACCGAATACCTTGCGCCCATCCTAGCGGTAAAAGTCTTGGCAGGTATCGACGAGGCGATTGAACATATCAACACCCATGGCAGTCATCATACCGATGTCATCATCACCGATAACTATACTAAGTCGCAACGCTTCATCCGAGAAGTGGACTCAGCCAGCGTTATGATCAACGCCTCTAGCCGTTTTGCGGATGGTTTCGAATATGGTCTGGGTGCTGAGATTGGTATCTCGACAGATAAGATCCATGCTCGTGGCCCTGTTGGATTGGAAGGACTGACCTCACAGAAGTGGATCGTGTATGGTAATGGCGAAACTCGCGCCTAACCCGCTGCGTTTGCCACGCCCTAAGTTGGGGTGAATTAACTCGACATTTATAGTCATTACTATTTATAGTCAGTACTATTCTATCCCCGACGACAGAATCCAGCACACCCGAATAAAAACGTCAGCTCATCGCTGGCGTTTTTTTATTTAGGGGTACCACATCCTCAAACGTGTCATATATGTGCCACAAAGATTATGTTGTACCATTAGAGCTACTACGGTCAGTGAAAAGTAATACCGCTACAACACGCACTGCTGATGCAAATTTTTCTAGATTGCTGCGCTCACGTAGATAGAGGCTGCAAAAAATGGACACCAGCAATACCGTAGCGACTTTGAAATATTTCAACTATATTTCAGATAATAATCACATTTTATAGGAACCTAGCCTCATGCAAAGTGGCGAAATCAAGCATTGGAATCAAGAAAAAGGCTACGGATTTATCAATGTGGACAACCAAAACGAAGATGTGTTTTTTCACGTGAGTAAAGCACGATTGCCCCAGCCCATCACTGTCGGTCAAAAGGTCTATTTCAATAGCGAACGCAATGATAAAAACCAATTGCGCGCCACAGAAGTGACTCCATTCTTGCTTAACATTCAAGAGAGCCCAGACGATACTGAACTACCTAAATCTGCATCAACAACCACTACCAATAACCACCATCAGAGTAAAAAGACGTATAACAGGCAAAACAGAAAAAGCTTACGCTCAACTTTATTCAGTGTGCTTGCCCTTATTGCTGCCGCTGTTTATTTTTTTGGTGATATCCCATCTGGAGTTTTAAGTAATGGCGTTGATTCAACAGAAATTTCATCAACATACTCCGAAAGCGAACAATCCAATACCACCAGTATCACTGGTGACGCTCAAATAGACACCACCATTCAGCTCATTCAGCAAGGTGGACCATTCCCTTATCCAAACAAAGACGGCACGACTTTTTATAATCGTGAAGGCCGACTGCCCTCACAATCTCAAGGCTACTATCGAGAATACACAGTGCCAACGCCGGGCGTCTCCCATCGTGGAGCACGGCGTATCGTCACAGGAGGAAATCCGCCCACCATCTATTACCTAACCGTTGACCACTATGACAGCTTCAAAAAACTGGACGTAAAATAATATGAGCCAAGCCATACATTATATTAAGCAAGACCACATTAACCAAAACGGTACAGCACTTCATGCCAGCATTCCAACTGAGGCTGTTACCATACGCGTGGGTGGCGCACTCGATAAAGTCACCCTGCTATCTAGTCTGGCTACAGCCTGTGACTTTCCCAGTTATTTCTCACATAACTGGGACAGTGCATGGGACTGTTTGACTGATAGCGAGGCCAGACATTTGACATTAGATCTGACAACTATAAAAAAAATAAACACCGAAGATTTTAATGTTTTCAAAAACATCATCGAAGAGGCTTATCAGACGTTTGGCAAGCCGCAGCTATGGATTATTGTGCCGCCCGAATAGAAACTGTCTGCATAGGTATTGTCTACATAGATCCTTGTCAGTGTACTGGCCGAGTGTTTAACACGCCCACATACTCAATCGTAAATACAACAACCTGAATTCGAGATAAAGCCACATTTATCCCGAATTCAAGTTACTTCATTTTATAGAAAGGATTAACCTATGGAGATTACCTTAAACGGTTATTACACCCTGATATTAGCGACCTTAGTACTGCTACTTGGGCGTTTTTTGGTTAGAAGAGTCAAGTTTTTAGAAGATTTTAATATTCCAGAGCCTGTTGCTGGTGGTCTGGTCGCAGCAGTGGTTGTTTATGCCCTCAATATGGTTTGGGGGTATAGCTTTAATTTCCATCAAGGTTTACAGACAGCTACCATGCTGATGTTCTTTGCGTCAATTGGTTTGAGTGCTGACTTTAGTAGGCTCAAAGCAGGTGGTACACCGTTATTGATTTTTACTATCGTGGTGTCGGCATTTATCATGCTACAAGATATCGTCGGTGTCGCAATGGCTAGCGCGTTGGGATTAGATCCTCTGCTCGGTCTGGTGACGGGCTCTATCGCTCTGACGGGTGGTCATGGTACGGCAGGTGCTTGGGGTATTACTTTAGAAGAAGACTATGGTGTGGTCGGTGCAACGACGCTCGGTATTGCGGTTGCTACTTATGGTTTGGTCGCTGGTGGTATCGTCGGTGGTCCTGTTGCCCGACGCTTGATCAATCGACTTGGTCTAAAACCAACGCCAGCCAATCCTGATCCTAGTGATATTGAGAAAGTTGCTGGTGCGCAGTCGTTATATAGTACCAAGCATGACGAAGAGTCTGCTCATAGCAATAAAGATATCTTTGAAAGACCTGATAGCATGCGCTTCATTACTGCCTCTTCTACTATCGAGACTTTGGCGCTATTTGCAGCGGCATTGGCATTTGCCGATGTGATGACAATGGTGGCTGAAGGCACATGGTTTGAGCTTCCTACGTTCGTATGGGCACTAGCAGGCGGCGTCATCATTCGCAATGTGCTAACGATGGTCTTCAACTTTGATATGTTTGATCGTTCGATTGATGTATTTGGTAATGCCTCTTTGAGCCTATTCTTGGCCATGGCGCTGCTGTCTCTAAAACTATGGCAGCTGACTGATTTGGCAGGACCTGTATTGGTGATCTTACTGGTGCAGACGGTCATTATGCTTATTTATGTTTACCTAATTACTTTTAAGGTGATGGGCAAAGACTATGATGCAGCGGTATTATCAGCAGGGCATTGTGGTTTTGGTATGGGTGCAACCCCCACAGCGATTGCTAACATGCAAGCAGTGACTGACCGTTATCTACCTTCACCTAAAGCATTTTTGATTGTACCAATGGTCGGCGCGTTCTTTGTCGATATCGTTAATGCAACGATACTGCAAATATTTACCAAGTTGCCGTTTATGTAGGCTGTAGGCTACTTAGTAGAAATCAGACCGAGTTGGTGTAAATAAGCCTCGATTATATTTTTATAATCGGGGCTTTTTATCGAGACTTTTTTAAACACAAACCATTAAAAAGGCAAGTCAGAGATGAGATCTTATTTCCTCGTTACTCAACTTATAATGACATGAAAACTATTTGTCGCTATCAATACAGTAGCTACAGCAATTGGAACGCACTATGTTGATGTTTGCAGTCATTATCGTCGTATCAGGAGCCCTCACCGTAGGGGCACTCTGGGGTTTATATGGTCAGTTACCCAACTGGCTCGAAGGTAACTTATTGGCACTGGCCGGTGGCGCACTGATGATATCAGTGGTCTTCGAGTTGCTGCAACCAGCCGTTATTGATAGCGGGGTTCTCATAGCAGGGGCTTTTACGTTATTGGGTGCCTTGGTGTTTTCGGGTGTCGACTACCTCATTGATGAAAAGCTAAATGCGGAAGGTGGCACCGGATTGTTGGCTGCCATCACGCTTGACGGTGTACCAGAAAACCTAGCACTGGGTGTATCCCTGCTTAGCGGAAACGTGATGCAAGTGGCAGCGCTGGCTGGCTCTATCTTGCTGTCCAACCTTCCAGAAGCTGCAGGCGGCGCCAAAGAGATGCGTAAAAATGGCAACAGCAACAAGAAGGTATTAATGCTCTGGATTGGTGCTGCCGTTTTGTTATCGCTTGCCGCCATCTTAGGCAAGGTTTTCCTGAAAAATGTCGACGACGCAATCATTAGTGCCATCAACTGTTTTGCAGCTGGTGCGGTCATTGCCTCGTTGGCGACCGAAGTATTTCCCACTGCCTTTAAGCGTGGCAACCACTGGGCAGGCATCAGTGCAAGCATCGGACTTGTCTTGGCATTGGCGTTATACCAAACCCAACAATTAAAGTTGCGCCCAAGCACGAGCAGTTAACGACCGA
>NZ_JAKDUI010000012.1 GCF_030457785.1 Psychrobacter sp.
ACCGAATATTAATTAAGGATAATAACATGGCAGTTTTTTTGACAGATGAGTGGTTTGAGAAAGTTGAACAAATGGGTAATGAGGCGGGAGAGCTTAATTTGCCGCCAGCACTTGCAGATATGATCGTTAACCTAAAAGTATCTGACGCAGGCCAAGATATCGAAGCCAACTTTACGGAAGGCTTGTTACATCGTGGTTTAAACGACGCAGCAACGACTATCTTGCTATTGGATCGTGATATTTTGCAGTCTATCATCACTGATTTTGATACCAATGAAATCATGGGTGCCTTTATGGGTGGCAAGATTCGCGTGGAAGGTGATATGTCGAAATTGATGGCAGTGCAGACTGCTCGCCCAAGCACCGAACAAAAAGAGTTGTACACTCGCATCAAGTCAATGACGACGATGGCTTAAACTTATAATTGGATTAGTAATAGTTCAATGTGCGTTGACCTGTTTCGCGATGGCACAAGTCAAGCAACAGAAATAGGTGAAATGAGCTTAATAAAAAGCCTCTGATACTTTTATCAGAGGCTTTTTTTGTTCGGTTCGTGCCACTGCGTTCAGGTAATTTTATGAGCAGTGACAGTCCTTATACCAGTTGATTAGCTGGCTTTTGATGTTTGTGCGGTCTCTTTTTGGTTCTCTTTATAGACTGCCGCCTGAAGCCAGACGTTTGCTTGTACATAATCGTGAACTTGGATCGTGGCTGTCTCTGGTGTATTAAGTGCACCAATGCGTACCACGAAAGGAGCGGCGTCTTGTTCACGGAGAATCACCACATCAAATAAGATGATGGATTTGTCGTTAAACACAGTATCTTGCTTACCGAGTACTTGACCCTGGCACCATGCCTCATCTTCTTGTCCCAAGGTATCTCCGAACAAATAGGCGCACATGTGACCCAAGTTGATTTCGACAGGTGCCATTTGTTCTTCCGTTTTAGGCTTCCACTCGCTGATTTGTTCTTGTAAGTCATCTGGAATCTGTCCATCGTTGGCAGCGACAATGTCATTAAAAGCGCGATGGTAGCGAATGGATTCTTGGTCTTCGACCATCACGACTTCATTTTGCTCGCTAATCTTAAACTCATGAGCCCAGGCGCTGAAATTCACAAAATAAGACGTGTCGCGTTGGTATAGATGACGGTTGGTAGTATAAAGTTGATCAAAAGCATAGATGATACTACCGTCAGCCGAGCGTAAGCGTAAGACGGCATCGTGAGAACTGTCATTGGCAATGATGCGTTCAATCTTACAGTTTAAGCCATAAGGACTGTCAACACAGGGAAAGGCATTGATAAAGCGTTCGGGTCGGCCGTCTTTCATCGCCAAGACTTGATTGATGTGGCAAGGTTGGTCTTCAGAAAGTAGCAAGCAGCTGTCTTTCGCACTGACATTGCTATTGAGACCTTTGGGCATTGCTGCGTGTTCGATCATTTTTTGTAGCCATGCCGGCACATTATTACTCGCGTCGTCAGTCAGAATACGCCAGTGGTCAGCATGACCAGCAGATTGTTCATCAGCCAATGCTACCTTAGTGGGGGCTTGGATGTTTTTGTATTGATAATTAGTAGTCATGAGATACTCAAAATTCAGTCAGCGTGAGGTTTGGACTTTAAAGTAATCACTACTTATGTGCTATCCAATACCTTATAAAATTGGCTTGTGATAGAGGGCAGTGTCACTCAGGAAAGGCCAACAAACCTCAATGAGGGATTAATGACAAATTGTCCTTAGCATACAATATATAGGTATAGAGGCAAAGAATAGCAAGTCTCTCATAAAAAATAATAACAAAACTCAGTTTTTATCAAAAAACATAGGCAGTTTTGTCTAATGACTGGCACATATAAGATAAATTGTGTCAAACTAGCTGCCTTTCGACGGCTGCGTTGAGCTCGTCTGAAACTATATTGTTGTGTTTGAGTTATATGTCAGTGTGGTCGGTGTCGGTACGACTATAAACTATAATACAAGTGCCGCCACTTGGTTTAAACATATATAAAATCGCACGTAGATAAGATAAAGAGTTTGAATATGTTTCGTCCTTTAGCGTTATTCATTGGCTTACGATATACCAGAGCAGAGCGTAGCAATCGCTTCATATCCTTCATATCATTAATCTCAATGATTGGTTTGACTCTTGGGGTTGCTGTTTTAATCACGGTGTTATCGGTCATGAATGGTTTTGACCGTGAGTTGAAGTCCCGCATTTTGGGTATGGTGCCTCAGGCAACGGTGGTCTCATCAGAGATTATTAGTGACTGGGAAGGGTTGGCCGAGGAGATTAAAAAAGATCCTGAGGTCGCTGCGGTTGCGCCATTTATACAATTGCAAGGGATGCTGACGTCAAATGGTCAGGTTTCCGGAATTATGGTCACGGGTATTGAGCCTGATTATGAAAAAGACGTCTCAATCATCGATGATCATATGGTCGAAGGTAGTATCGATACCTTGCAAAGCGGTAACTTTAATATCGTCTTGGGTGAAGAAATGGTGCAATCCTTGGGACTGCAATTGGGAGACAAGGTCACGCTGGTGTTACCAGAAGCATCGCCATCACCTGCGGGCGTGATACCTCGGTTCAAGCGGTTTACATTGACGGGTATTTTTACCATCAGTCCAGAGGTTGATAGCCTCATGGCGTTCATTCCGATGGGCGACGGTGCAACGCTACTGCGTTTACCTGAAGGTGCACAAGGTGTGCGCATGAGGCTTGATGATATTTTTACCGCACCTATGGCGGCAGAAAAAGCAGCGGCACTAGCGCCTCAGCAGTTGTTTCCGAATGACTGGACACAGACACACGGCAACCTGTTTGGTGCTATTCAAATGGAAAAAGCCATGGTCGGCTTGCTGTTGTTCTTAATCATCTTGGTGGCTGCTTTTAACATTGTTTCAAGCTTGGTCATGCTAGTGACGGATAAAAAAGCAGATATTGCGATTCTAAAAACCTTTGGTGCTTCCCCTCGTTTGATCACCCAAGTTTTTATGGTTCAAGGGGTAGTCATCGGTGTTATCGGTACTATCGCTGGCACAGTACTGGGCGTTATATTTGCACTGACAGTTAGTGATATTTTAGGGTTTATCAATCAGAGCTTTGGCCTTCATTTATTTGATGCTTATTTCATCAACTATCTGCCGTCGCAGCTACGCTTAGTGGATGTGGTGCTGATTACGGGTTCGTCGTTTATCTTGAGCTTTTTGGCAACCATTTATCCAGCACGCCGTGCGGCTAAAATTCAGCCAGCTCAAACGCTACGATATGAGTAGTTTTATCGATAATTGTGCTGATAAATATGCATCGCTGTTGGTTGTTGATAGCGCCTATACGCCATCGACATCAGTAGAAATAGAATACGAATAAAGGAAACACCATGTCTGCCATTTTAGAGGCGAAAAACATCAATAAAATATACGATGAAGGAGCAGTCAGTACGCAAGTATTGACTGGTTTGGATTTGACCGTCAATGCGGGCGAACGCATCGCCATTGTCGGTACCAGTGGCTCAGGTAAAAGCACTTTGCTACACTTGTTAGGTGGTCTTGATACCCCAACGACTGGCGAAGTTTGGTTACATGGTCAGTTGTTGAATGACATGAATGAGACTGAGCGCGGTGCTATGCGCAATCAGCATTTGGGGTTTATTTATCAATTTCACCATTTATTGGCTGAGTTTACAGCCGTTGAAAATGTCGCTATGCCGCTATTGATGCGGGCAAAAGTATCCACAACTGAAGCTAGAGATCAGGCAGTTGCGATACTAAATAGTGTCGGTCTGGAGCATCGTCTGGCACATAGGCCTGGTGAGCTATCAGGCGGCGAGCGTCAGCGTGTGGCTATTGCTCGCGCGCTGGTCACGAAGCCCTCGCTTATCTTGGCAGATGAGCCAACTGGCAACTTGGATTATGATAATGCCCAAAGCGTATTTGGTTTATTGTCTGAGTTGCAGAGCACCATGAAAACAGCGCTGCTAATGGTGACTCATGATCGCAATCTGGCTGCCTTGGCTGATCATCAGCTCTTGTTGCGTAATGGTCATTGGGAAGACTATTAATAAAGATACTTTTAAGAAGAGATTTTCAGTGAAAATTGAGTCAATCTAGGACTTAGGAGAATCGTCAGAAGCCTCTTTTTGACGTTTCTGCCAGTTGGACACCGTTATGTAGCGCCAAATCCCCTTAAATGTCAGACCGCAAATAATACTGCTAATAATCGCTAGAATTGTCAGCCCCAAACAAAAGGCAGTAATCGATACGGTACCGCGATAAGTAATGAATGGATTGGCACCGTCTGATAATGCCCATAAGCTAAAGTCTGCGATCATACGACCGATTAGGCGCAAGCTGATCATCGGTACATCGATAATTTTGGCACCGATATAATAGCCTGCATAAAATATCGGTAAGCTGGTCAGTGGATTAGTGATCCAAGTCAGACCAAGTGCCATAGGTACATTGGCACGGAAAAAAAGCGAGCCGATCAAAGCTATTAGCATCTGTCCTGGTAATGGGAAAAATGCACTGAGCACACCGATGTAAACCGCTTTATTTAGGCTATGGCGATTGAAGTGCCATAAACGTGGATCAGCTAACTGTGGGGCGAACAGTTTTAAAGTGCGATTTTGATTAAGCTTTTCTGGTGTTGGCAACAAGTCTTTTAGACGTTTTTTTGGCACATGATCGCCCTTAATCGTTAACTATATAGCCCGCTCAATCGCATTGATGGGCTGCTAAAAAAAGTAATGTGAGTAATATAAAATCAGGCTAAGGGTTTGCTCAGAATATATAGGATAACGATGTTGATTCATCGTTTTCGCAATACATCTAATCAGTATAGGGGAATTGTAATATAAATGCCATGGCATGATGTGTCGATCGTAATGGCAGGCTTGTCATTTTGGCCTCAGGAACGCTGTCTGATTTATCAAATATTGTGTATGATGATAGTAATCTTTTTAGCTGAATATTAACGTCGAGGTTATCAAGCAAGGAGCGCTGGTGTATTGGTTGATTGCTGGTTTGATTATTGTCACTATGATGGGCGTGTTATCAGTTGCAGATAGCGTGCCGACTGCCGCGTTATTCGTAGAGGCCAATAACAGCCAAATATTTAGCAGCCCAATACTGTTGTTACCACTGATTATCATCAGTATCTTTCTTATGGCAGTGGCTCGTTTAAACTTGCCTTTTTCTCATCGCCGCTATGCATCATCAGCCACGGCTACACCTATTAAAGCATCAGAGAGCAGGCTATCAAAAAGTAAGCTGTCAGGTATCTCTACCTCTTTTATTCGTATCATTCGTTATGCTCTAGTGGCCGTATTAGCAATCGGATTGGTTGTCGGAAGTGCTTTTCTGGCATTGGTCACTCATCAACAGGCAGAGTCTACAGAAGTTACTGACCCGATGCGTGTGCAGGCGCTAGTGACTATCGAGGGGATAAGTGACAGCGTTTATGATGATGCCACGACGAGTGGTTATCGACAAGTGGCTACTATTAGCAATATTTCGCCGCTGGTGTCTGAACTGTCAGATCAGGATTTAACTGATATCACCCTCAAACATACCGATAGCAGTAATAGCCTAAGCAGTGATTTTATCTATGACGACTTTGATGACAGTGCTGATAGCGATAGCCATCTTAATTATCGTGTATTGCTCAATGCCTATCCAAGTAAAGTCTCTCAAGATTCAGTAAAGCCCAGTCGATTTTCGAGTTTGAATCAGCTACAACCAGGTGATCAGCTTTGGATGAGTTTGATACTTTCACCACTGGAAACCTCTGAACGAGCCGTAAATAACCCATCTGGTTTTGATAGCTATCGTTGGTTACGTGCCCGACAGTTAGACGGCACAGCAACCATACTAGCTAGCAGTACTACTTCTACCTCGGTGGATGCCTCCGATGTCGGTGGATTGCTATCAGAGACACCATCTCAGTCATACTTGCAGAGATTTCGCAGTCGTATTGACCAAGGGCGTTGGCTGCTACGACAGCATTTCTATCGAGACTGGGCAACCTATAGTGTTGACCAGCAACAATCCAAAGCGGTTACTCTGAGCTTGCTGACAGGTGATCGCAGCCTTATCAATCGTGATACCACAGTGTTGTATCAACTGGCTGGTATTTCGCATTTACTGGCGATATCAGGCACACATGTATTGTTTCTAGCCATTGTGCTGGCTGGGGCAGTCATATGGCTTTGCAATCGGGTATACCCCAATATCTATCGTTATATTCCGCGCTGGCAAGTGCGTTGGTGGGTGATGATTGGTGCTGCTTTTATTTATGCGTTATTTACAGGCTTTGACGTGCCCGCAGCGCGTACCGCATGGATGCTGCTCGCGATAGGTTTGGTGCGGTTAACGTTACTGCCTGTCAGTGCTACGCGTGTACTGGTCGCTCTGGCTGTGCTCATGGCATGGCAAGATCCATATGTCTTATGGCAGGCAGGGTATTGGCTATCATTTATCGCAGTGGCACTATTGCTCAAGTATGACGATGATGCATATACACAAAATGAGTCGGACGCTTTGCAATCACAAGTAATGTTTGATCGAGATACTCAAGTACGAGATAGGATAGTCGGCCGGGTTTGGATAGCCAGCAAGCGTATATTTAGGTTGCAGTTTTGGTTATTCATTGCGTTGTTGCCCATCACGTTATTACTCTTTGGCAAGGCTTCACTCTGGAGCCTTATTGTTAATCTGTTTGCCATTGGTTTGTTTGGCTGGGTGATTGTGCCGTTGAACTTATTGGCTGGTCTTTTTTATCTGTTGTCACCGACTATAGCCGATAGTATTTGGGGGTTAGTAAGTACCATCATTGCAGGTCTGCACCAACTGATGGCTTGGCTGACTTCATTGCCAGCTCTATCCGAGGCATGGTTGTACACGCCAGTAAACATGGCACTACTGCTCATGATGCTACTGACCATATTGCCTTGGTTGTTGCCCAAAGGGGTCTGTAGTCGTTGGTTGGCTTTGCCACCTCTGACGCTGTTGATGATGACAGTGTATGCCAATCAACAATCGCTAACGATGAGGCCGACGCTATATATATTGCCGACTGGTGACTCATATATCAGTGTCAACTTATTACAGTATCCACTTGTTAATGATGAGGGTAACAGCAATGACAGTACGAGCTGGTTGTTTTTAGTCGACCACAGACCGAAAGGGGTGCGGACGATGCAAAGTAATTTGACAGCAGAGACACTATCTGCAACTTTGATGCAGCAATTGGGCAGCTTGTCTGTCGATAAGGTAGAGGGCGTCGTTGTGCAAAGCAGCAGCATTGGTTTAAGCGAGGGCTTAAATGAAGCGCGGAATGATGACGTCCACCCTACAGCATCACATCAGGACGTCGATGGCGCATTTGGATTACTGCCAATGACGGTTTTACAGCTCAATCAGTCTTTACCTATTAGTCAGTACTGGCAGGCAGGGCGCTTTGATAAGTGGTCTGCATTACAGAGTGCCTATCATTCAATAAACCGATCAACCATTCCGCGCAATATCAGTGCTCAGTACTGCGATCAAGGTAAAAGCTGGCAATCGGCTAACGGGAGTATTTCGATACAAGCGCTGACAGGGTGGCGTGAGATTGCCGATGATAGTGTCTGGGATTGCACGCTGGCGATCGAAACAGAGTTGCCGCTTAAGGTGTTAAGATATAATGCAGCGGCACCACTCAAGTCATCATCAGTGGTTCCGCAGACACTGCAAACAGCATATAATAGCGATCTGTCGTCTCCGAATAGCAGCACCTCACCGTCACGTGTTATTTTAAACGCTGATAGCCACTCGCGCCTCTGGCAGCTGTGGCCACTATTATGCACTGATGAGCAGACAGCACTTTCTCATAGCACATGGCTTGGTCATAGTACGTCACACATAACGTCTGAGGTAATACAACGACAAAAAATAGATGACCTAATTACCTATGATAATAAGATGTTGGAGGTGGCCTTGTCGCTAAATTCAGTTGATGAATCGCCGTAAAAGAATGACTTATCATTGCAGTGTTACAATATGGTGATATTTGGCGGTTATACTATTGAACCAAGATGAGAATACCAACATACTAAGCAGCTTAGAGTGTCCCACCTTTTGTAATTATGGTTATAGACTCATTTGAGTATACCTTTATCATCATAACCAAAGCATACCCCAGCGACTTTGCTGCATAAATGCGTAGAGTACGATTGAGTTGCTTAATTATTTGTATTTCTCTTTTTATCGTTTTAGATTGCTTTTGACTTAGGAAGTTATATGCCCAACTGGCCACCAGATCCCAACAAACGTCCTGACAACTCACCAAATCAGCCAGCTCCACAGCAGCAGCCGACTGGACAAGAATGGCGACTGTTAGAAAATACTTTATTGGCTAGTGTGACTGAGCAACGCCGTGCCCGTCGCTGGGGTATCTTTTTTAAGCTCTTAACCTTTGGTTACATTTTGTTTGTTTTCTTAGCGCTAGGCCGTGGATGCACTAGCGAAGCGCCGACTGGTCTAGAAAGTGTCGATACCAGCAGTCCGCATTTGGCTGTGGTTGAACTACAAGGCGTCATCAGTAGTGACGAAGTGACCAATGCGTATGACGTCAGTGAATCTTTGACTCGTGCCTTTGAAAACAGTAACTCTAAAGCTGTCGCCTTAGAAATCAACTCGCCTGGTGGGTCACCAGTGCAGTCTGACGAAATCTGGCAGACGATGATGGATTTACGTCAAGAGTATCCCGATAAAAAGCTCTACGCTGTGATTGGCGATATTGGTGCTTCTGGCGCTTATTATATCGCTTCGGCAGCAGATGAAATATATGTTAATCGATCCAGTTTGGTTGGCTCGATTGGTGTGATTATGCCAAGCTATAACGTCGAAGGCTTGATGGATAAGGTTGGTGTAGAAGACCGTACCCTCACTGCCGGTGAATATAAAGATATCTTGAGTTTGTCGCGTCCATTGACAGAGTATGAAGAAAACCACGTCGAAGGCGTATTGGCCAATACGCATCAGCATTTTATTGATGCGGTGACAGAAGGTCGTGGCGACCGTCTACAAAATCCTGAAGAAAACAATCTGTTCTCAGGGCTGTTTTGGACAGGTGAGCAGTCTATTGAGCTGGGTCTTGCAGATCAAGAAGGCAGCATCTCAAGCTTAGAGAGACAGTTAGAGGTGGATACTATTATCAACTATAGCCCAACAGACCCGTTCCAGTTATTTATGGATCGTTTTGCCGTACAGTTGGGAGCAGGTGTAGGCTCAAGTATCAATTTTGATATCTTGCCACAAGAAGAGGGCAATGCGCAGATGCGTTAATTGCTTTATGTTTTTATGTGATTGTGTATGATGATTAAGGCTGGGCTTAGCAATATGCTCAGCCTTAATTGTATGTCACGTTTAATAATAATTTGACGAGACTTAACGAAACTTTGTTATGAGTTATGACGTTATGAGCCATGAAAACGATTTGCAGCGCTATACTGCCTTACCTGTCTCTACATTAACGAACAAGCCCGTTCTGCATTTTGCCCATGCCAATGGCATGCCAAGTGCGGTGTACCAGCCGTTCTTCGAAAATTTGGCAGCGTTTTTTACGATTGAATATATCGCGATGTTAGGTAATACGCCTGACTATCCAGTCGATGATCATTGGCGCAGTTTGACACAACAGATTATTGATAGTGTAGGACAAACCTGCTCCAAGCATGGGGTGGCACAAGTCGTGGCCGTGGGCCATTCGCTTGGAGCGATGTGTACACTACAAGCGCTCTATCGCGAGCCAAAGCTCTTTAGCCAAGCGGTACTGATGGATCCACCGTGGATATACGGAAAGACCAGCTTACTATGGCACATGGCAAAGACCATAGACAGGTTGCCGTTCATGAATAACTACTTGATGGATAAGTTGTCACCATCAGGAATATCTAAGCATCGCCGTGACGTGTGGGAAAGTCGCGATGATGCCTATGAAAAAATGCGATCTAAAGGTTTTTTTAAGAACTTTGATGAGCGCAGTTTTCGAGGCTATATTGAACATGGATTACATGAGCGTGCGGACGGCAAAGTGACATTGGCTATTCCTAAAGCCAGTGAGGTATCAGTATTTCGTACCAATCCATCTTGGTATTGGCTTGCACCAAATCGTGGTCCTGAAGTGCCAGCTACCTTAATTATAGGTGAGGATAGTTTGTTCTTAAAACGTCGTTTTCCTCAGCAAGTCAAATCGCGACTGGGCATCCCTTTTAAGACCCATGTGGGCGGGCACATGTTCCCACTTGAACATCCTGACTCTGTCTCACGACAGGTATTGTCATTGATTGAGCAGCAACTAAGCTAAGAGGTGTCATCAATTCAATAATCGATGACGACTAAACGAATTAACCCTGTGGATTGATAGCAACTTATCTTAAGTGACGATCATATGCCAAAAAACTCAACCTTTTCACAAAACCTAGCGACAGGCACAGATGAGCGTGCGCCACTGTTTTCACGCTTGGGTGCATTCCTGTTGACGGTGGGGATGGTCTTCTCGTTTTTTATTAGCCAATTGCTAGGCGTTTATATCGCTGGCAAGCTCGTATTACCTGCTGCTAAGAATTCAACGATGGCCGATATTTTCTTGTTTGGGAGTAGTGATGGCACGGTTGTGAGCCTTTCTATTATGGTGGGCTGTGTGTTGTTGGTCGCCATTAGTATTTTGACGATTCGTCTCAAAGGTGGTGTGGTACGTCAGTACTTAGCGCTCACGCCTTTTTCTTTGTCAGTCGCCATAGGCATGTTTGGTTTGCTTTTGGTATTTATGATTGGTAGTCAGGCATTGACGTACGTTTTGGGTGAGACCCCGTTGGTCTTCGTTGACCCACTGTTTGAATCTGTGATATCAGTGTGGCTGCTGATTTTTGCGATGGTAATCGTTGCCCCATTTTATGAAGAGTTGATCTTTCGCGGTATCTTGTGGTCAGCCATTGCTGAGCAGTTCTCTGGAGCATCGTATTCAAAGCATCATGGGGCAATCGTTGCGAGCGTGGTGACCAGCTTCATATTTGCAGTTATTCATGTGCAGTACGGTATTTATGAAATCAGTACTATTGTGGTGCTGGCCTTGGTATTTTGTTATGCACGTCTCAAGTCAGGCTCGCTACTGCTGCCAATCCTGCTACATACCATCAATAACGGTGCTGCTATGTGGCTGTATATGGCGCAGATAGCTTAGCAGAGATTTATATATCAGGATTTAGCGTTAAGACTTCGTCAGCAGCACGCTTTACATCATCGAGTGTAAGCTGGGGCTTCCCGCTTAAAGCTTGTCGCCATTTTCGAGCGCCCATGAGCCCTTGAAACAGACCCAGATAATGCCGCGTCATCGTTGGTAAGGCTTCGCCTTTAGCAATTTGCTCTTCCAAATATGGATAAAGTTGTGCTAATACGTCTGAGCGTTTAGGTGCAGGCATATCCCACAAGCTATTGGCTTCGGCCAGTAAATAAGGGTTGTGATAAAAGGCTCTGCCAATCATCACGCCATCTACATGCTGCAAATGTGTTTTGATGTCTTTGACTGTCTCGATACCACCATTGATTTCTATATCTAGTGTAGGGAAGTCTTGTTTGAGACGGTAAACATCATCGTATCGAAGTGGCGGTATCTCACGGTTTTGCTTTGGGCTAAGACCTTGTAGCCATGCAGTACGGGCATGGACAATAAAACGAGTGCAACCTGCCGCAGCGACTTTTTCTACAAAATCTACCATAAACTCATAGCTATCAAAATCATCAATGCCGATACGGTGCTTGACTGTCACCGGAATATCGACTGCTGGCTGCATGTGTTTGACCAGTTCTGCAACGGTTTCAGGCTCTGCCATCAAGCAAGCACCGATTTTGTTATGCTGTACGCGATCTGACGGGCAGCCAACATTGATATTAACTTCATCATAGCCATAACGTTGCGCAAACTCAGCACACTGTGTCATCTCGTTGTTGTCTGCACCACCAAGCTGCAATACGAGTGGGTGTTCAAGTGTATCAAAACGCAGATGTCGATCTCTGTGTCCATGGATCAACGCCCCTGTGCTGATCATCTCAGTGTACAAAAAGGTGTGCGGATTAAAAAGCCGTGCAAAATAACGGTAATCGGTCGTAGTCCAATCAATCATAGGAGCAACGGACAGTCGTTTATTGGTCATATCAACCATAGGTATTGGCCTTAATATTTGAGTCTATGAGGGTTGCTTTGCGGCTACGCTCACTTTTTATTGATTTGAGTGCTCAAGAAACGCAGAAGGTGCAACGGGCTAGAATTCCCATCACACCTTAGCTATTTCTATTGCGTGTTTCACTTTATAAACAGTTTTTGTGAGAGCCATGTTTAACGCTTTAATGTAGCTGAACCAGTGCCACACGTTAGATGGTATGGTCAATACTTTTGAATTCGGGCAGATTGTAAAAATAAAGCCCCATTATGATACCGATAAAGCCGATAAACGCAATGTACAGAGCAGGAGAAAAACTCACTAAAGTAGTGGCATAACTAAGACCGAACGGCACTGAAATACCAACGACACCGTAGGTGATATTATAACAAAAAGCCATGCCTGTTAGACGCACATTGATTGGAAATAGCTGGACAAAAATAGCAGGTACCATGCCGATAATGCCGGCAAAAAAACCTAACAACGCATACATGATGAGGACGTAGTCGCCACCTGCGTCTAAGTGATAGAAAAATGCAAGCACCGCTGCAATGAGTAAGCTAAAGCCGATCACAAGTATTTTACCAAAATTTTGATAGTTGGATATAATGCCGTAAAACACACAGCCAAAAATCATAAAGACAATCCCCAGGCTATGTGAAAAGCCAAATAAGTCGGCATCTAGCGTGAATCGCAGCTCTATTAAGTCGGGTAGCAAAATGATAATGACAGCAGTGACACTAGACATGAGTAGCGTCAGGATCATGCCGATAAATACTGAGTGCTTACAGTGCTTGAAAAGAAGGGTAAAAGGTTTTGCCACGTAATTGCTGGGTTGTGACTGTTTCATGGCAACAAAAAAAGGTGTCTCACTAATGAACCGCCATGCCAGTAGTGGAACAGCGCTTAATATCGCAGCGATAAAGAATGGCAAACGCCAACCATAATCAATCAGCTGTTCTGTCGTCATAAAACCAGACAACCAGATAAAGAACGCATTTGAAAATAAAACCCCCACAAAAAAGCTGGCAGTGACATAGCTACAAGTGACTGACATATATTGCCGTGGAACATGCTCTGCGACGAAAGCCCATGCTATTGGCACATAGAGGCCAAATGCCATGCCTTGTATCAGTCGTAATAAAATGAATAAGGTGGGAGTAATCGCTTCCCAACCCGCACGTGTGGGCAGAGATGCCATGGCAAGTAAGCTCAGTGTACTCACGAGCATGCTGATCATCAAGAGAGGTTTTCGCCCTTTGATATCCGCATAGCGACCGAAAAGCACACCGCCGAGTGGACGTGCTAGGTAACCGACAACAAACAGGCCAATCCCTTGTAGCTTTGTAGTACTTGGATCACTACTTCCCGAAAAGATCGCAGACGCGACAATATCTGAAATATATAGATATATCAAAAAAGCGAAAAAAGCCACGGCACTACTAAAGCTAATAAACCATACTATATTTTTATCTTTAGAGGACATTAGTGCATATTGAGAACGAGAGGGCATAATAAATCACACACCTAGAGCATATGTTGAAGCGGTCGCTGAGCCGGTTACTATCACTCTAACCGACGAAACAAAAATCAACAAATTGAATTACAAAAAATGAACCACTGCGAAAGTCGTATTGAATATTTTTGGGTTAAGATTTAGAGGGAAAAGGACCGTCAGTATATTATGACGATACGTTGTTTAAAAGCTATGGATGTTTTGAAACTTATTGAATGAGCAGTTCTTTCGATACTGGTTATAGCAGCCAGTCAATTGGTAACCAAGACATAATGGTTAGCCAAATATGATCGCCTATATCAACCCGAGGTTCTGAGTGATAAACGATTTTTTTATCATCTTCTATGGTGTGCCACTGCAGACCGCCATTATCTAACAATTTCACTTCGTAAGCTTGACGCAATAAGTCGTCGCTCAGCGCTGCATGTAAACTGTCAGCCAGCTCATTGTCGTTGATGACGACGCCCATTTCGGTATTGATGTTAGCAGAGCGTGGATCAACGTTATAGGAACCAATAAAAACTTGGTGGTCATCGACGGCAAAAGTTTTTGCGTGCAAACTGGTCGATGATTGGCTGCGAGCTTTCCATAGCTTGTTATCACGGTTTTCTCTGGAGGCTGTAGATTTTAACTCATAAATTTTTACTCCTGAGCGAAGCAGCGCTGGTCGCCATTGACTATAGCCAGAGTGGACAGCAGTCACATCGGTGGCATCGAACGAGTTGGTCAGGATTTTGATGTTGACACCGTTTTCAGCCAACTGCACCAAAGTGTTGACGCCATCTTTGGTAGGTACAAAATAAGACGAGATTATCGTTAGCTGTTTTGTGGGAGTGCCTAGCAAGTTGCGTAGCTGATGGACCAAGTTGCTGTTGGACGAAACGGTTTTATCAAGTTTGCCGACATGATCGCTTAGGAACTGCATATCCGTCCAGCGGAAAGGCACTTGCTTACCGACCAAGTCTTCGTCGATCGTAGAGGATTCGACTGCTGCTTTATAAACCGTCAAGCTGCTATTGGTATTGTTGTCTGCGTCATAACCCAGCTGGTCTAATGCAGCTAAAAAGTCGGTGGTATCTGTGTTATCGAGTTTGACGAGTGTCTCGATATCGAATGACAATGGGGAATCCCAGTAACTGGCAAAGCTGTTGTCGATGTCTGCGACGATTTTACCGATTAACAGGACATCCAAATCGGCAAACTGACTGTTTTCATCATTACTGAGGTATTCATTACCAATATTGCGCCCGCCGATGATGGTGATCTGCTTGTCAAAGGTCATGCTTTTATTATGCATACGGCGATTGATTCGTGGTAAACCTGTAATGAAGTTCAATGTTTGAAATTTACGATGCATCAGCGGGTTTACAATGCGTACCGCTATATTTGGATGGCTGGCAAATCGTAGTAAGTGCTTATCGAGTTCTGTGCTGTTGTTAAAACCATCTAACAACAAACGCACAATGACCCCACGCTCAGCTGCCGCCCATAAGTCTTTTAATAACAGCTGCCCAGCTTGGTCGTTATGCCAAATGTAATACTGCGCATCGATGCTGTGGGCGGACATGTCTGTCAAGATGCTGCGTGCAGCAAACGCATTGGCACCAGTGACTATTGGGTGGTAGCCTGATAAGTCAGGACGGATATCCTTTTGTTCACTGATGGCTTCGATCAGTTTAGTCTTATCGGCTTTAACGGTATTAGCCCCTGTCGGTTGGCCGCTATCGTTATGTTGGTACAGGGCAGTCACTTTTGCAGAGAGTGCTTGACTCTCAGGAAGGTGTGGTTGGTCAGGCAAGTTCTGGCATGCGCTAAGACTCATGGTCAGGCTGAAAGTTAATCCCAACCTTAAACTGTTTGGTTTTATATTAAACGACGACATAACTGACTCACCCTAATGACCGCTTATCGAATTAATGAGCGATTTCTAGATTTCAACCTGAATTATTTTGTAATAATAACACTGATTAGGACGTGTCTTCAGTAAATGGTTGCAAGTGCGAGTGGGTTTCATGCCCTAGGCTTACTTTGGTATTCAAAAACAATATTTAACCAGTCCTTGAAACCAGATGTTTGGAATAAGTTGGCATGCTATGATAGCGCTGGTGAGTTAGGGCATACCATCACTTAGATGTTAATAGCATCAAGGTTTGAGGACACTGAAAGTTCACGTGGGTTAATCGGTGACACGCTCTAAGTCGACAACCAAATAACAAGCAGTCATTTTCTAATAGTTAGAGTAACGGAAAAATTATGAGCCAGTCGCAAACGCAGGATGATAACTCGCAAAATACATTAGATCCAAACTGGTGCAGTGATGCCTTAGATTTAGGGTTAGATTACGGTATGCAGACCGTCGCCGTGCGAGCAGGGCAGCATCGTACAGATGAAGGTGAACACTCTGAACCAATCTTTACCACCAGCTCATACGTCTATCAGTCAGCTGCCGATGCCGCGGCGCATTTCAACGGCACCAAAACAGGCAACGTTTATTCACGCCATACCAATCCGAGTGTGCGAACCTTTGAACGTCGTTTAGCTGCACTGGAAAAAGGCGAACGGGCGGTAGCGACTGCTTCAGGTATGGGTGCGATTTTGACGATGTGTTTGGCGTATTTAAAAGCAGGCGATCATCTGCTAGCAGCCAATCAGCTATTCGGCTCTTCTATTGGTTTATTCAATAACTATGTCGCAAAGTTTGGTGTGGAAGTGAGCTACGTTGATTGCTTTAATAATGAGGCTTGGGCAAATGCCATTCAGCCAAATACCAAGGTGATTTATTGCGAAAGCCCTAGTAATCCGTTGGCGCAAATCTGTGATCTCGGTTATTTAAGCCAGTTATGTAAAGCGAATGATATCTTGTTGGTCGTCGATAACTGCTTTGCTACGCCTGCATTGCAGCGTCCGTTAGAGTTGGGCGCCGATGTGGTGATTCACTCTGCGACCAAATACTTAGATGGTCAGGGTCGAGTATTGGGTGGGGCGCTGGTGGGCAGCGATACGCTAATGCAAGAGGCGTTCACTGTCGTACGCTCTGGTGGTATCAGTATGAGCCCATTCAATGCTTGGGTATTTACTAAAGGGCTGGAGACGCTCAAATTACGTATGCAGGCGCATTGTCAAAATGCCAATCAAGTGGCTGAATTCTTAGTCAATCATCCTAATGTCAGCACTGTGCATTTTTCAGGAGTGAGTGACCATCCAGCTCATGAGCTGGCAGGCCGTCAACATCACATGAAAGATGGTTACGGGGCGATCATGGGTTTTGAAGTAAAACCATCGAGTAATCTTGATGAAAAATCAGCTGCTTGGCATGTGATCGACTCAACGCGAATGGTATCTATCACTAATAATTTGGGTGATGCCAAGACGACCATGACCCACCCAGCCACGACGACGCACTTTCGCTTGACCCCTGAGGCCAGAGCAGAAGCAGGGGTAAAAGATGGTCTTATACGTCTGTCGGTCGGGCTAGAGGATGTAGATGATATCATCAAAGATTTGGCGCGCGGTTTAGACAGTCTGTAAAGATAACGGTATAATTGACGTCAACAAATTTATTTTATCTAATCAATAACCACTCATTGCAATACGCATGACTATAAAAAACAAGAGGCAACTATGAATATTCAAGCACTGATGCAACAAGCACAAACGATGCAAAAGAAGGTCGAAGCGAACGTCGAAAGCGCTAAAAAAGAGCTGGGCAACAAAGAAGTACAAGCTGAAGCCGGTAGTGGTTTGGTAAAAGTCACTATGACAGGCCGCCATGTGGTCAAGCGTTTGACTATTGACCCAAGCTTATTGGAAGATGAACCAGACATGATTGAAGACTTAATCGCTGCCGCCATCAACGATGCAGTTCGCCAAGCGGATGAGCTGTATGAAGAAACGATGGCAGGTGCTACCTCAGGTATGGGTCTGCCACCAGGCATGCAAGGCATGTTCTAAACAGCTGGTTTTAAAAGACAAAACCGGTTATAAAAGCTGCACATCAATGAATGAGATGGGGTTGTTATCGACAGGATACGACCCCATTTTTATAGCTATGGTTTATAAAGAAAGGAAGTAACTTTGCTGACAGCCAAATTTGATCAGCTGGTAAAACAGCTGCGTGTGTTGCCAGGCGTTGGACAAAAAAGTGCCCAGCGTATGGCGCTACATCTACTGACTAAAAAACGTCCACAAGGCATGGCGCTTGCGCAAGCATTGGATGAAGCAATGCGTGACATCGTTGAATGTCAGCGCTGCCATAGTTTTAGTGATGACTCAGTCTGTCCGTTATGCCAAGATCCAAGGCGTGATGATGGGTTGCTATGCGTGGTCGAAACGGCGGCAGATGTGATGGCGATAGAGCAAACCGCAGGTTATCGGGGTCGCTATTTCGTTTTAGGCGGGCATTTATCCCCGATTGATGGTATTAGCGCCGATGATTTGAATATTGATCAGCTGGTTTGGCGTGTCAAACAAGAACCTATTCAGGAGTTGATATTGGCAACTGGTACGACGGTCGAAGGACAAACCACCGCACATTTCATCAGTGAAGCAGTCAGTCGCCATGTCGATAAAGTCACGCGTCTGGCACAAGGTGTGCCGATGGGTGGTGAGCTTGAATATCTAGATAGCATGACACTTGGGCAAGCACTACAAAACCGTTCTTTTTTATAGTAGCTATTACAGTACTTATTATAGTATTCACAAATGAGAGTAATCGCAGGCGTTACGAATGACTTTTATTTTAAAATCAATGCCTGACTATTTTATTTCATGATATGGTTGTAGGGCATGTCCGCAACCTGAACAGTAGCATTTCAATGGGCTAAAAATAGCCAAATATCTGTCAAACGGTGTTGAATAGCTGACTAATATCTTGACACTATTTGCGCTATTACTTTTGTTTGGTGGCAATTTATCTCATTTTTACCACCATTCTCAAAATGAGGACACGCCCTAGAGCCTCATTTGTTTTTTTTGTTATATTTGCTTGCGCTTCGTCTCTTTCAAAATGAGATTGAGCGATTTACTTTCCCTTATTTATGTAGGTATCTGACCGTGTCAAACACCGCTTTTATCCCTTCTAACCATGACGATATAACAGACGATGCTGCGGCTGATGATTTATCGAGATCGTCAGCGAATGCTGAGGCAGTAGATTTGCCAACAGAGCCAGATATCGATGCATTATTGGATATTGCAGAATCAGCGTCGATTACTTGGGTACGGGAGCAAGGTGCATTAGCAGAAGTTATCGATGCTTTGGCGACTTGTGGGCGTGTGGCGTTAGATACAGAATTTATCAAACGTGATACTTACTATCCAAGGTTAGCACTGGTGCAGATAAATACTGGCGATAGTATTTATCTGCTAGATGCGCCTCAGTTACAATTGGATGAGCTATGGCAAGCATTAATTGAAGTAGACGTGGCTATCTGGCATGCCTGCGGCGAGGATTTGGGTATTTTTTATCTGTTGTCTGGCTGTCCACCGCTAACCAATATCTTTGATACTCAAATTGCGCTGTCTTATTTGACAGGCCAGTTGCAAATGGGCTATCAACAAGCGCTTGCTGACCAACTAGATATGCACATCGATAAAGAGCAAAGCCAATCGGATTGGTTACAGCGTCCACTCTCAGATGAGCAAGAGCAATATGCGATAGATGACGTGCGCTTTTTACCAGCGCTATATTTAAGCCTTGAATACGAGTTAAAAAAGCAAGGGCTTTTTGGTTATGTATGGGAAGATTGTCAGCTTTATGCCAATGACTTATATAAAGTCCAGCATCTTGAAGACGAAGAAGTGTATCTAACGATGGCAGACTATCGTTATACCTCGCAGCAGATGGCGATATTGCAAGCAGTGACAACTTGGCGTGAAGAATTAGCACGTGCGACCAATCAGCCGCGAACTTTCATTATCAAAAAACAAGCCATGCGGGAGATTGTCACCGAAAAACCAAATAGCATGCGAGATTTGTCACGCAAAACTACCATGCACCGTAATATGTTGCGGTTATATGGTGAAGAGGTGCTGAAGACCGTTAGAGAAGCAAAAAACCTGCCAGTTGCTGAGCATCCAGCTTGTTTATTGCCACCGTATCGCTCGAAAAATAAAGCCCTCGCAAAGGCGGTACAAAAAGTGATAGATGAGCATGCAGAAGCGATTGGTGTGCCTGCCAACGTATTGATGCGCAAGAAATGGCTGGGGCAATTGTATGAAGTGATTGCGTTTGACAAAGACAGCAAGGCGTTGCCGCAAGGATTAAAAGGTTGGCGTCACGATTGGGTAATGCAAACCTTGACTCCTATGATTGAAAAACATAAAACCGAATTGCAGCAAGGTATGGGTATCAGTGCTTGATGACCAGAGGTTAAACTCTAAAGCTTGCTAGCGTTGCTCTTATCCGCGTTTAAACTGTCCATTTTGTAAGAAATACATCGCTTGTTTGGCGACTTCTTTATTTACCAACATGCCAGTATGCGACACTGACATGATGATGTGATCAGTCGCAGCTTCTAGTTTGGTTTCTTCTATGTACACTGTGCCATCATGAGCGAGCTTTTCTGAGGGTGTCTCTACGTCCGCTTTGCGCAGTTTTCGATTATGATACTGTAAAAATATCTGACCCACACCATGAGGGCGATTGCCCGCAATGACGCCTAAACTGATATTTTTTGGTAAGGGTGCAACCGTGCCATCCAAAGCTTGCTCGTATGATTTACCGATAATTGCAGGCGCTAGTCGCCAAATATAATCACCACTAATGCTGCCATTATGCGGCGTACCTAGAGTCACGCAGCGTCCAATCTGCCATTTGGGATATTCGTTGACAAAATCACGAATAATCAAGCCACCTAAGCTATGACCGATTAGGTCGATCGGTTGATCAGGGTGATGATTTGCCTCTAGCCAGCTATTAAGCCGCGAGCTATTCGTTTTGATGCCATCACGCATACTACGATAGCCATATTGATGCGTATCGAATCCTGCTGCTTGCAGTGTTTTAGCCAACGGACGCATAATCCATGCGGTTTGATGCAGCCCATGAATGAGGATGACGCGGTTTTTTTGTTGCATGTTTGCTCCAGAAAAATAAAAGTAAACTGATATGATAGGCTCATATGGTGTTAGAGCATACCACGAAGTACACTGTGAATATTTCAGAGAGTAAATATTAGCCTACATATTAAATCTCAAGTTCTCACTAGGGAACCATGCTTTATTTCCATAAACCCTCTCTATATCAAAAAGGGCAACATCTCAAAGCTGATGTTGGGGAGCGTAGGACCTCATAGACTCTATTTAAGCTGGATTAATTTTAGTATCACTGTGAACGACAGCAATACTAACAATCGACTACTTGGTATAAGTAATAGTCGGTAATACTTAATACCGACTATTACTTAAGACTCAGAAACCACCGCATAACGCTTGTTACGGTGTTCAGGCTGCTCAATCTCGTCAAGCATAGCAATAGCAAAATCAGCATAGCTAGTATAAGCTTCACCTTTGCTATTCACCAAAGCCACATCGGTACCCGTATCATAACGGCCTGTACGCTTACCTTCTGCATCGAATAAACCGCAAGGGCTTAGATAGACCCAATTCAAATCTGACGTACTTTGAAGCTCTTCCAAATTTTTTCGCATCTGTAATGCCGTATCTAAGAACTGAGCAGGGAAACCGGCCGATTCATGAACACGCTCGCTGCGGCTCTCATCAGTGAACAAGCTGCCACCGCTACCGACAATAACAAGGCGAGTATTGGTTTGGCCTTTTAGCGCCTCAATCAATACATGACCTGCGCTTGCGTGTTGCTCTTCCGTACCAAAAGTCGCATTAAACGCATTAACCACCACATCGTATGGCGTCAAATCTGCAGTGGTCAACGCAAATATATCTTTTTCGACCACAGCGATCGGACTTTCTTGTGCTAGCTTTTCTGGACTGCGAACAATAGCGGTAACTCTGTGGCCGCGATCTAAAGATTCTTGCATAATCAAACGTCCAGCCTGACCTGTAGCACCGATAATTGCAATTTTCATAATATATTCCTATTCATTAATAATGAGTATTGAAATGTTGAGGTTAGTATTGAAACCAATATTCAATACTAATTTAACCTGTAATCATTTAAGTTACAGGTATGGTAAAATGAAGACTCATTAAAGTCAACTAATAATCTTCATTGGACAATTATTGTCTTTTTATAAATGTGTGTAGACCGTAAAATGTCAAAACTAGTGAGTTGCTCAAAATGTTACTCTGTAGATTATTAAACAAACAAGTAGGAAAGAGGCGCTATGTCTATTACGACACGTTTTTCAGTCGGGATTCATATCTTGGCGGTCTTGGATATCTATCAAGATGAGGTAACGTCATCAAGCTTTATTGCCTCTAGTGTTAATACCAATCCAGCGGTGATTCGTAAGATCATGAGTCTATTAAAAGCAGCAGGGCTGATTCATACACAAGCTGGGGTTGCTGGTGCACGTTTAGTGAAGCCAGCAGAGCAGATTCCGCTATTAGCGGTATATGATGCGGTATATGCAGACAATAAGTCGCAAGCGTTGTTTGATGTGCATCAAGATACCAGTGAGCGCTGTTTGGTAGGAATGCATATTCAATCAGCAATTAATCCGATCTTGCATCGGGTAGAAGATGCTTTAAGAGAAGAGCTAAAAGGTTCAACGCTTGCGGATGTGATTGAGCAAATTCGCAGTCAAGAATAGAGGTTTTTAGGATATGATTTATGATTTTTCATAAGAAAGATTATGATATATGACCATACTCTAATGTTGAAAGTAGTAATAAAAATGAGACGAGCTCCAGCGAAACAAGAAAACAGGCATAGATAGTATCGAGGTGCTAATCAGCCGTTTGATAGTGTTTAGTAAGTTTTTAGCTATTTCTATCCACTCAACTGCTCTTATTTAAATGTTGGATGAGCCTACTATATATACTA
>NZ_JAKDUI010000196.1 GCF_030457785.1 Psychrobacter sp.
CTATACGTCTATTTTTATCAATAAAGCGGCAAAAAACACGCCTGTCCCAGCTGTTTATTTATAAAAAAGGGCTGATGCTAAAATTGTCCCATACTACGTTGCAAATCTTGCTAAGGTACTAACATTATCTTCGATTCGCTTCTTGTTTGGAACAATTTTAGTTATCAGCAGTGCCTATTTGTGAATATTCAACACGCCCTAGTATTACAGTGCTGTATATCGGCTTCTCGCAGCCCACGAGATGCAGGGAAACTATTATAGCAAATCAACAAGCATCCGTAAGTAAGCGCTTATTAACACCATCATTGATGAAACCCATCACCACCCACTACATCATCCATTAATTGCGTGGTGCAAACATAATAATAGCCATCCCTAATAGTGCTACTGCAGAACCTAAGATATCCCATGTGGTTGGCCTTATCCCATCGATAGCCCACAACCAAATAATGGCCATTGCCACATACACACCACCATAAGCTGCGTAAACCCTACCGACTGCAGCAGGATGCAAGGTTAATAACCATACAAAAGCAGTCAAGCTCAGCACTCCTGGCACCAGCAACCAAATCGACTTTCCTTCTCGCAGCCAGAGATATGGCAAATAACAGCCGACAATCTCAGAAAATGCTGTCAGTGCAAATAGCCCAACGGTTCTCAACTCTGTCAAAATCCGCTACTCCCCAATCGTAATAAAACCTGTCAAATACTGTGCCGCATTTCCAGAAACCAGCACCCTATCCTCTACAACCACACAATCGAGTACACCACCACGCTGCGAAGCTTGATACGCCTTCAACTGGCTTTTACCCAAACGCTCAGCCCAAAAAGGCGCAAGTCCAGTGTGTATCGACCCCGTCACTGGATCTTCATCGCCACCGTTGGCAGGCCAAAAATAACGCGAAATGAAATCGTATTCTTTGTATTCGTCAGAGTTAGTCTGACATGTCACCACCACATCTAAAGGAGCCAACTGTTTTAGTGCTTCATTATCGCGCTTTACCTCTAACACATCGGCTTCAGAATTATAAATCACAAAATATGCTTGTTCATTGCGATAAACGTCAACAGGAGCAATCGAGAGACCCGTTAACAAGTCATCAGGAATATCATCAAATTTTTCAGGCTTTCTGTTGGGAAACTCCATTTGTATTTTTCCAGTGTCAGTTTTCGTGACTGTCAAAACATCAACCGCTTTTGCTGAAAACTTGATGAAAGTTACACTAGGATTTTTCTGAAATATTATATGAGCAGCCGCCAAAGTCGCATGCCCGCAAAAATCAATCTCAGTCATCGGTGAGAACCAACGTATATGATAGATACCTGCATCATCCAATACTAAATAAGCGGTCTCGGATAAATTATTTTCCATAGCGATAGATTGCATCAGCTCATCAGACAGCCAGCTTTCTGTGATAATCACTGCTGCTGAATTGCCTCTAAAGACTTCGTCAGCAAAAGCATCTACAATATTGATTTCAAGTTTCATTTAACTGCCCTAGTGTGTTTGATTATTCAGGAACGAGCACTGCTGATTATCGCTGGTGTAACAAAGCCTTGTCCTTGACAATCTCGGTCTGTGGTTTTTGATTTTGGTTTTTTGCAAGAAATCTTCTTGCACCTATATGATGGTATGCCAAAGTATTGATTTTTTGTGCTCGAACATTAAAGCTGAAAGATCTTACGATCGAGTTGAAAGTAGATAGGCAATAGTATACTTTAAGGTTCAAGTTTACATCCGTACACTAAAAAACAGGAAAGGAATACCTGCATGACAACCGTTTTAACTTCGGCAAAGCATTGGTTTATATCTCACCAACAAGCCGCCTTTTTTATCAAAGTCATTTTCGGCTCTCTGATGATTGCTTTATTTGCACAGATTTCTGTCCCCATGTACCCAGTGCCCATCACTGGTCAAACCCTTGCTGTTACGGTGGTTGGTCTATCATTAGGTAGAAAGGCCGGAATCTCAGCAGTGCTTTTATACTTATTTCAAGGCGCTATCGGTCTTCCTGTATTCGCTAGCGGTCCGGCAGGTGTTGCTGCCTTTTTGGGTCCTACAGGTGGCTATTTATATGGGTTTATTGCCACAGTTGCTATTTTAGGTTATTTCAGTGATAAAGGCATTTTAAAAAGTTATTTTATGAGCTCCGTGGTTGCAATTGTCGCTACTGGTGCTACGTTTGTGTTCGGTCTCACTCAACTATCCTTTTTTGTACCTGAAGGCAAACTTCTACAACTTGGTTTTTACCCGTTCATCATTGGCGGCGTTATCAAAGCAGTCTTGGCAGCGACGCTAGTCGTACCAACGCATCGATTTTTCTCAAAACTATGATCCAAGAGCTTGCTCGCTTGATGGCGTAAATCTTTACTCTTTAATCAAGAGATTGAAAATACTCTGATTGAGTTTTATCACTTCAATAAATAAAAGGCTGAACGCTATATTCAATAGTGTTCAGCCTTTATTATTGACTTATCAATTTCTTAAAACTGGACTTGATAATAAACAGACTTGCTTTATATCCAGCGCCTGACTCGCGACACATACGCTTCATAATGCTTGCCAAATTTTTGACTCATCATCCGCTCTTCTGGCTGAATTTGAAAGCGCCTCATATAAATCATAAAAACAGGTGTCAACATAAATGACAAAAAATGAGACAGATAAAAGCCCCAGCCTAATAAGATAAGCACCAACCCCAAATACATTGGGTTGCGGGTGTATTGATAAATACCGCCCGTCACTAAATTTGTAGATTTTTCGGGTGTATGCGGATTAACCGTGGTCTGAGCCTGCTTAAATTGAGCTACTCCTAACGCACCGCTGCCCAAACCGATGATACCCAATCCAATCGCTAGCATAGTCGAACCACTGAAGGCAAATACCAGATCGGGCATGGTTTTGGCCAACCCATACATGCCAGCAGCAATGACAATGACTTGTGCTACAGGTGGTACTTTGGTTTCTAGAGCATTCATGACTTGACCTTCGCTAGAATTTTGATGATACAAACTGACTTGTTTAGTATCGTATTTTGACACAACTTTTATCGTTGCCTTACCTATTTTGTTGCTCAATCTCTGTGACTTGGCTTATTTCTCACAATCACAATCATAATTGTTATATCTTAAATAATTGATACTAGAATTAACGTCTATACTATCTTCATAAGGTTATAATTATCACTATCAGCATTTTACCCTTTGTTCTGACTGCCCTTTGTTATTAAGTACTCTGATAAAGGTGTTGCCACAAAACTGTGCTTTGATTTTATAAGGAAGTTAGCCTGATGATGCGTATTGGATTGTTTTTATTGACCAACTTAGCGGTGATTGTCGTATTTAGCATCGTGTTTGGGATTCTATCTAGGTTTTTTGGAATTGGTGGCGTACATACAGCAGGCGGTCTCAATTATACCAGTCTTGCCATTATGTGTGGTATATACGGTATGATCGGCTCGATGGTATCGCTATTTATCTCAAAATGGATGGCAAAGCGATCTACGGGCACAGTTGTCATCGACACCCCAAGCAATGCCACTGAAAAATGGCTGGTGAACACCGTCGCCAAGCAAGCCAAAGCGGTAAAAATCGGTATGCCTGAAGTCGGTATTTTCGACAACTCACAACCAAATGCTTTTGCGACTGGCTGGAATAAAAACAAAGCCTTGGTTGCCGTCTCATCTGGTCTACTACAAAGCATGACGCCAGATGAAGTAGAAGCGGTGCTCGCGCATGAGATTGGTCACGTTGCCAATGGTGATATGGTAACACTCGCTCTTATCCAAGGCGTGGTCAATGCTTTTGTGATGTTCTTTGCGCGTATTATCGGCAGTTTCGTCGACCGTGCTGTGTTTAAAAACACCAGTGATCGTCCAGGTATTGGTTACTTTATCACCAGTATTGTGATGGATATTCTGCTTGGATTTTTAGCGTCTGCCATCGTGATGTGGTTTTCACGCTTACGTGAGTTCCGTGCGGATCAAATGGGCGCAAAACTTGCTAGCCGCGAAAAAATGATCAGTGCGCTTGATGCGCTGCGTCCCTCTGCACAGCGCCCCGACCAAATGCCTGAAAGTATGAAAGCGTTTGCGATTTCATCTGGTCAAACTCAAGGCTTTAGTATTGCAAATCTATTTCGCTCACACCCAACACTTGATGATCGTATTGCGGCGTTGAGGGAGTATGATCCTAGTGAAGCGTAGTAAAAATATCAATGCATTAATCAGACTGTTGTGTACCTGCTACAGACGTAACTCTAAGAAGACGTAATTCTAAGGTTGCGCCTGTTTTCTACTAATCATACGACAACCTATAGCTTGTGCGACAATTTGTGTTCATTTCGCACAAGTATACCTTATTCCTCAGATCCAAAAAGCGATATCAAACCATCTCCTATTGCATTGCGCCAAGAAAAATAATCATGCCCCGAACCATATTCTTCATAATGCGTGTCATAGCCTTTTGCCAACAGCACATCACGAAGATGACGATTGGTTCCCAATATACCGTTGCTACTACTATCACCACGAGCCGTTTCAAACACGCCAGCACTCAAAAACAACCGAACAGGTACTTTATCCATTCTGATAACTTCAGAAACCACAAAGTTCTTATCATCTGCTGTTTGCTCCTTTGGCTTCCACCAGTAAGACCCAGACATAGAGATAACGTTGCCAAATACCTCAGGGTGGCGTAATGCAATCGTTGTAGCAGCTAAGCCACCATAACTAGATCCAGCAATGACGGTTCTGTCCTTCGGTATCGTAATTGGCAAGCGTTTATTTATCTGTGGCGCTAGCTCATTAGCCATGACATCTGCAAACACTGGATTGGCGGGCAATTCACGCGCACGAGCATCACTATCAGGATTACTGATAAACACTGCCGTCACGGGCGGAATTTCTCCGGCGGCGATCAAGTTATCTAAGATCTTTGGCATCTCAACCGTATTAGTATACGAATTGGCATCAAACATGTACAACAACACCGCATCATCCTTATGGTTCTGGCGGTCATCAATAGCAGGAGAATAGATGGTGATATCGCGAGTATTGTCTAATGTCTCACTGGTAAACATGAACTACCCACTACCTTAGAGGTAGGGGTTTCTTAGGTAATGCTCATACTT
>NZ_JAKDUI010000197.1 GCF_030457785.1 Psychrobacter sp.
TTAAATGAGTTTATGATAGCTATTGTATCGATTTTATATAAGATTTACTATAGTATCTTTAACCGCAAATTTAACTGCAAACACCCTATCAAACTGATTCAGGACTCCCCTATTACTAATATTACTCGGCTTGTGTGGCCACTGAGCATTGCAATGACGTTACAAGTTTTTTGTGTGCACTTTATTTGCCATTCTTTGGGATTTCATTTCTTGCCGAGCATGCTATCCTGTTTATATTTAGACGATTTAATTTAAATCACCCACACACGCAATTCATAGATAAAATTATGATTCAGTGGCGTATAATTGGTGACTGAGAAAATGCTCGTCACTCACGCTATACACCATCACTCATTGTAAATATCTTCACCCATACTGATTAAGACGATAAATAAATGATGAACTTACCTGCTTGGCTTGCCACTATAAACTTTAATGCTGATGGTTTGATTCCTGCGATTGCTCAAGACCATCAGTCTGGACGTATTTTGATGATGGCTTGGATGAACGCTGAGGCACTGCAATTGACAGCAGAGACACATACAGCCTTGTATTTTTCGCGTTCACGTGCCAAGTTATGGCATAAAGGTGAATCATCGGGTCATGCCCAAACCGTACATGATATTCGACTAGACTGTGATGCAGACGTAATTGTACTCAGCGTCACTCAGGCAGGCGGTATCGCTTGTCATACCGGACGCGAGTCTTGCTTTTATCAACGTTTGGACTTGTCGGGAGACACACCTGAATGGCAAACCGTCGACAAAGTATTAAAAGACCCGGCTGATATTTATCAGTCAAGCACCGGCAGTAGTGACTCTCAAGCCAGCGACACGCCGGCGAAGGACGCCTCGCTGAGTACTACTGCTAGCTCTGACACTTCTCTTGACCAAACTCAATCCGACACAACATCGATTTTGCAGCAGCTGGATCAGGTATTGGCAGAACGCAAACACGCCGATGCGGATAGCTCTTATGTCGCAAGCTTATATGCTAAAGGTTTGAATAAAATATTAGAAAAAGTAGGTGAAGAAAGCACTGAAAGCATCATCGCTGCCAAAGACTTTGCCAGTTGCGATGAAAATACCGATATTACCCAATATGACGCAGCACGTCATGAGTTTATATACGAAGTGGCCGATGTCTGGTTCCATACTTTGGTAGGACTTGCCTGGTTCGATATAGAGTCAGATTCCGTATTAAAGGAGCTTGGCCGCCGTTTTGGTCTGTCAGGTATCGACGAAAAAGCATCAAGATAACTGCTGGAATGGTTATTGACAGTCTTGTTTATAATGGTGTGCAAATGACATGTTGATGACAAGCGACGAAATCGTGAAGCAAGTGTTCCCCTACTTAACTGCTGTTACTTTTTGACTATCTATGGTTTTCACCTTTTTGTCATAAGGACAGATTATAATATGGCTTCTTTAGTATTAAATCTGGCGCCTACAGACTTTGTGAATGTAGATTTTGTTAAATAGATCAAACTTCTATAAAATGACACCATGCGCACAAAGATGTTAAATACATCTAAATAATTGAAACAACTAGATTAATTAATACCGTCTATTAACATTAGGGTATTAAAACTCAGAGATTAAGGATACCATTATGGGCAGTTTTTCTATTACGCATTGGCTAATATTGCTGGTGGTGGTGGTGGTCGTATTTGGCACCTCAAAACTTAGAAATGCCGGCAAGGACTTGGGCGGTGCTGTCAAAGGATTTAAAGACGCAGTCAAAGACGAAAACGCTGAGCATGCTAAGAAAAACGCCGTGATCGATCATGATGGCAAGGCAGGCACCACAGATCGTCCAGCCACCGACAAGGTAAATAATCACGACACCAATAGCCATGCTGATGATAAGCACAATGTGTAACGCTTGTGCGTTCTAGATAGAGATATTCAACCATTATGTTTGATATTGGGTTTTCTGAATTATTGCTCTTTGGCGTCATCGCTTTGATCGTTTTGGGCCCTGAAAAGCTACCACAAGCGGCGCGTACGGCTGGGCAATGGTATGCCAAAATCCGCCGTACTGCCTCCACGCTGCAGTCTGAAATAGAAGCGGAGCTGGATTTGGCTGAGACGCGGCAGCAAATGCAAAAAGAACTGGCCAAAATCCGGCAGACCGAAACTGAAATGAAGCGTGAGATGGCTGAGATGCGTGGCAACATGAAAGAGTTTGAGTCTTCACAAAATCAAACGCTCAAAGCCACGCAAAACACCGTTGATAAGCCCCAATACACCAAAAACTATAGAGCTAACGGTAAAACTAACGACCACCAGTCATCAGCACTAAAAGAAAGTGCGAGCAATGAAGGTGACGTCGATAATAAGCAAAATAACCCTCTAAATAAATCTAAAGGTTTCTCACCAAAGAGCGAAGATAAAAACGACGGTGATGATAAGGGTAATATAGACAATATAAGTGGCAATTCTGACGCCAGTACCAAGTCTATTATTCAATCTCTCAACACCAAACCTTGGGAGAACATGTGGTTTCGTCTTGGGGACTATGACAAAGCACGGCGTTTGCCTGCAGCGCCATACTTACCAAATTACAAAGCCGACCATTTACTAAACAGCACAGTAGATCAGGCGCTCAGCCACGCTGCCAATACCCAAACTTCTGCCAACCAGCAGGAGGGCAACTAATGCCACTATTCGAACGCAAAAAAAATCAGCAAGACACTGCAAATGCTGCTGACGGCGCTGAGGATACGCTGAATTCATTGGGTGATATGCCCATCACCGAGCACCTCATCGACCTGCGTAAGCATCTGATCAGGATTTGTGTGGCCGTCTTGATTATATTTTTAGCATTGGTTGGATTTTCACGCGAGCTATACAACTTTTTATCAGATCCATTGGTCGCTCAACTGCCTGCCAATTCGACGATGATCGCAACAGACATCACCTCAAACTTCATGGCACCAATACGATTGACCATATTTGTCGCGGCCTTTGTGGCCATGCCCTACATCTTGTATCAGATTTGGTCGTTTGTGGCACCAGGTCTGTACAAAAAAGAAAAAAAGATCGCTATCCCAGTCCTGCTCTCTTCTATCATTTTGTTTTATGCAGGGGTCGCTTTCTCTTATTTTATCGTGCTCAAAGGCGTGCTGAAGTTCTTTATCATGTTTGCTCCGCAGAACGTCCTGCCAATGACCGATATTGATAGCTACCTAACCTTTGCACTAAAGCTCTTTATGGTGTTTGGACTCACTTTTGAGATTCCAGTCGTCACCCTGCTATTGATATTAGCCGGTATTGTCTCCATTCAAGCGTTAGAGGATAAACGTCGTTACATCATTGTTGGCTGTTTTGCAGTCGCGGCTGTGGTCACACCACCTGATGGCGTATCGATGTTGTTGTTGGCATTTCCCATGTGGCTATTATTTGAGCTTGGGCTGGTATTGGCTAAGGTATTAATTAAAGAGCCACCCAAATCTGTGCTAGCAGCTGATAAAAACTAGGGCGTCTCCTCAATGCAATCGATAGTCATCTAAATGGGTTAAAAATAAGCACACGCCCTAAGAGCCTCATGATTAAGCGCCACTGTTTGTCATCAGCCATTGTTTATTCAATGGCTTTTTTTGCCATTATGGCTTTTAGCCGTATACTGTCTTTATTCACTCTTGCACTTTAGGTAGCTTTTTATGTCCGCATCCATGCCAGCTTATATGAGCGATCCCACTGATGAGCAGCTGAATGCGCTGAATATGGCAATGGATCACAAGTCTTTTAAAGTGGTCGCTTACGCCGGTGCTGGTAAGACCACAACACTAAAACTGATCGGTGAGCGCTTGCGTGGCCGCGGCTTATATCTTGCTTTTAACAAAGCGATTGCCAATGATGCACGGCAGAAGTTTCCTGGTCATGTAGATTGCCGTACCTTTCACTCTCTTGCCTACCGTCATGTCGCCCGTGACATCACAGCCAAGCTTTCGCTGCCACGCTTCTCACCCAAGCGTCTGGGTGACGATTTGGGCTTGCAGCCTGTACAAGTGCGCAGACAAATGGATGGTCAGAATAAATACATTACCCTCACCCCTGCGAGATTGGCGAGATTTGTGAGCGATGCCGTCAGTAACTTTTGTAGCACTCATGCCAGCTATCCTGCACCACGGCACATACTATTTCCCAGTTGGCTCGATGAGTCAGATGCAGAACAACTTCGCGAACGGCTTTATCCTGCCGTTGAGCAACGCTGGCTACAGTCGATAGATGCACGCCACCCTGCTGGTATCGGGCATGATATTTATCTAAAGCTTTGGGCGCTATCGAAACCTAGTATTCCTGCAGATTTTATTTTGTTTGATGAAGCGCAGGATGCAGACCCATTAATGATGGGGATTTTGACGCAACAGTCTAAGCAAGTCATTTACGTGGGCGATGCTCACCAGCAGATTTACGAATGGCGAGGTGCGGTCAATGCCATGAAAAAACTACCTTTGCCACAGACCTTATTAACCCAGTCGTTTCGCTTTGGTGAGCCAATTGCAGAAGTGGCCAATACCTTGCTCAAAGCATTGCAAGAAGACGTACCGCTCAAAGGCAATCCGAACAAGCAGTCTTCTACCGAAAAAGGCATGGTACACAGTAAAAAAGATGCCATCTTATGCCGTACCAATGCAGCTGCGATGGCACAGTTACTGACTGGACTGAAACTTGGTCACCGTGTCGCCTTACAAGCCGACACCGATCGTATGCTCAAATTCTGTCAAGCTGCCGAAAATTTAAAAAACGGCAAATCCGCCTATGGTGTGCCAGAGTTGGCATATTTTTATAACTGGGGTGATGTACAAGAGTATTCTGAAACCAACGAAGGCAGTGATCTAAAAACACTGGTCAAACTGGTCGATGACCATGGCACCAACGTCCTAAGTCAAGCAGTCAACAGCTTAGCCAGTATCGACAATGCCGATTACGTCATCTCCACCGCCCACAAGGCAAAAGGACTCGAATGGGGACGTGTGCAACTCGATGATGACTTTTATTATGATGTGACCACCAATGCGGTCAAGATAAGCCCTGAAGAACTACGCTTACTCTACGTCGCTTGCACACGTGCCCAAAGCAACTTAGATATTCATAATATTAAAGATCTAATAT
>NZ_JAKDUI010000198.1 GCF_030457785.1 Psychrobacter sp.
AGCACCGTTAAAAAATGTGTATTTATATTAGAATTTCTGAAGTCTTTCGTCTTCTTTATGACTAGTATGATAGCAAACCACTATAGATAAATTAAATTCAATATATACAATCACGCAATTGGTTTTATTAATAGAAGAGCCGTGCTCTTGCATCTTGGGTGCAAGAGCGAGTATGCGTTCCTTTATGCCGGTGCTTGCAAGTTTTCAGGGTTTAACCCTTTAACTGGAATAACTTCTTGTAAATGTTGACGTACGGTGTCAATCGGAAATTTTTGAGCTTGGAGGCGCTTTGGCACAATTTGACTGCCTTGCTGGCCTTTTACTTCAAACATCATAATTATATAGTCATCGGTCTCATCCCAGCTCTTTATAGAAGTCCATGGGACGACAGCTTGTTGAGTAGCGCCTGCACGCATTTGCATACCGCGCATTTGTGAATTCTTCATCATCTCTGGCTGCTGACTTGGCATTGCCATGACTAAGCCATGCTTTTGGACGCCCAGCTTCATTTGGCGCATTTCATCTGGCATTTCTTGATCGGCCACTTGTTTTTCAAACTCTTTTTTGACATACCATTTAAAGCCAAGCGTACGAGCCAGAAGGTAAATGACGACTGAAACTAACATCAACCAAAAGATAATAGTAGAGTAGCCAGTGACAAAGACCAGCCCTGCAATCGCTAGTGCCACGACTACTGCCATAATAATCCATTCTTTGGTTTTTAGGCTTGATAGACCAAAAGAAGGGCTGGCGCTGGCATACAGTTCATACTGTGCTTGATGGAATTCAGCCTCGGTTAAGTTTAAGGCAATAGGTTGTAGTGTGTAGGGATACAGGGCCATAAAGGTTTCTCAAATACTTATGATAAAAGCGTTGAATTTAAATTGCCAAAGCGAAGCGGCAACGCCAGATTTGGCTAGAGTGGAAATAAAGTGATGCGCTTATCTTACCGAAAAGTGTCCTTAAATGAAACAAATAAGCGTCTCAACGTCTTTATTGACGTCATGTTTTTGAGGATTTATCACGATAAATACCGTTTGAAGTGGTGTTTGATGCTTCAGTATATATTGAGCCAGCAGGTACGGGGTAATAATAAAATAATAAAGGATGGGCGAGGCAATATTGAGCCAATACGACACACGATAAGCTTATTCAAATAGGACTAAAATATAGTCAAAACATGGTCAAATCTGTTGGGTCTTGGTATTATAGCGACTACCGTATATTCTCGTAGGCAACATGAGCCAGAATGAGGTCTCAGCGGAGTTAAAAAGGCAGCTGTTTTTCGAGTTGATTTACGGGTGATACAGCCACATTTTTATTTTGATTAAGAAGATATTGATCAGGCAGATATCGATATCGAAAAGTCAAAGGTGAAAGATGGCAGATACGTTCTGTTATTCACTCCAGCTATTTGATACACCTTATACTAGGGGCAGGTTCAGCAGGCCCTGACAATACTTATTTATAATCTATTCATACTCAGCATTATTTATTCATAATCAGCGTCACAGGCAACTAATATGATTGATCCGAAACTCTTACGCGGCGATTTAAGTGATTTACAACAGCAATTGACCACCCGTGGTTATGAGCTTGATATGGCGTTTTGGCAAAATATCGAAACCGAGCGAAAATCGCTGCAAGTCAAAACCGAAGAGCTGCAATCTCGTCGTAATGCTGGTGCCAAACAAGTAGGCGCGCTAAAAAAAGTAGGCGAAGACGCTAGTGAGCTGTTGGCTGAGATGCAAAGCGTTAGCGGCGATATTAAAACGGCTGAAGATGAGCTGCGTACTCTACAAGAACGTATCACCCAAGCAGCCTTGCAAATCCCTAATATCCCCGCAGCAGATGTACCAGTCGGTGCGGCAGAAGAGGATAACGTCGAAGTACGTACGTGGGGGACGCCGCGCGCGTTTGACTTTGACATTCAAGATCACACTTATATCGGTGAAACGCTTGAGATGCTAGATTTTGAAGCGGCGACCAAGCTGACCGGCAGTCGCTTTAATGTGCTCAGAGGACAGCTAGCACAAATGCATCGTGCGTTGATCCAGTTTATGCTTAACACCCATACCATCAAGTATGGCTATACTGAGACTTATGTGCCTTATATTGTAAACTCTGAAAGCCTAAAAGGCACAGGGCAGCTGCCTAAGTTTGAAGATGATTTGTTTAAATTGACCAATCATACCAACAATGATGGCACAGATTTTTATTTGATTCCGACCGCTGAAGTACCTATGACCAACTTGGTACGGGGCGAGCGTTTGGATATCAAAGCATTGCCATTGAAGTTTACCGCTCATACACCTTGTTTCCGTAGTGAGGCGGGCTCGCATGGTCGTGATACTCGCGGTTTAATTCGTCAGCACCAGTTCGAAAAAGTTGAAATGGTCAACATCGGAACCGCTGAGCAGTCTGACGAGCTACTTGAAGCGATGACCGGACAAGCAGAGTACGTATTGCAGCAGCTTGATTTACCATATCGTGTGGTGCAGTTATGTACAGGTGATATGGGCTTTAGCGCGCAAAAAACCTATGATATCGAAGTGTGGTTGCCTAGCCAAGATACCTATCGTGAAATATCTAGCTGCTCTAACTGCGGTGATTTCCAAGCGCGCCGCATGGGCACGCGTGTCAAAGATGGTAAGAAAACCACGCTTGCACACACGCTCAATGGTTCAGGTTTGGCTGTCGGTCGTACGCTACTCGCAGTGATGGAAAATCATCAAAATGCTGACGGTAGTATTACTATTCCAGAAGTGTTGCGTCCATTCATGGGTGGTGCTGAGGCTATTTCAGCTAAGTAGCCTGCTAATTGATGGTCTACTAGTTATTCGGATCATCAGTGGTTTAGTACTTGCCGGCTCGACACTTGCAGGCTCAGTACTTGCCAGTGCTAACTTGGGTGATATGTTCGTCTGTCGTTTAACAGAACTGATGTAAGTCATTGAGAAATATAAACGGTCTCGTCATCTCATTTTTGGCTTGGTTTATAGCAAATATGATAACATTGCACTTTGATTAGTTAGTCTATAAGTTAGGGGCGCATTTGGCGCCCTTATGACTATAAATTTTTGAGTAAATTTTCCTCTTAGCCCAATACTAGGACACTCTATGCCTACCCCAATTAGCGAACGTAAACTAGCCAATGCCATCCGTGTGCTGTCGTTTGACGCGGTTCAAAAAGCCAACTCTGGACATCCGGGTGCGCCAATGGGTATGGCTGATATCGCCGAGGTTTTGTGGCGCAAGTTTTTGAAGCACAATCCCGCTGATCCAAGTTGGCACAACCGTGATCGTTTCGTACTGTCGAACGGTCATGGATCGATGCTTATCTATTCATTGTTACATCTATCTGGCTATGATTTGAGCGTCGATGACCTGAAAGGTTTCCGACAGTTGCACTCGAAAACGCCAGGTCATCCTGAGCTTGGTTATACGCCAGGTGTAGAAACGACGACTGGCCCATTAGGGCAAGGTATTGCCAATGCCGTTGGATTTGCAATTGCAGAAAAGACACTGGCGGCACAGTTCAACCGTGAAGGTCACAACATCGTTGATCACAACACTTATGCATTCTTGGGTGATGGCTGCTTGATGGAAGGTATCAGCCATGAAGTTTGTTCACTGGCTGGCACGTTAGGTCTTGGTAAGTTGGTCTTCTTCTACGATGATAATGGTATCTCTATCGACGGTAATGTCGAAGGTTGGTTCACTGATGACACCGAAGCTCGTTTTGAATCGTACGGTTGGCAGGTCATTAAAGTCGATGGTCACGATACCAATGCGATTACGCAAGCAACTGAACAAGCGCTTGCAGAGACTGCTAAGCCAAGTCTAATCATTTGTAAAACAACTATCGGTGCTGGTAGCCCGAACAAGCAAGGCCTAGCTTCTAGTCATGGTGCGCCACTAGGAGATGATGAAATCGTCTTAACTCGTGATGCGCTATCTTGGAAACATGCACCGTTCGAGCTAGATGATGAAATCTACGAAGCGTGGGATGCCAAGCCAAAAGGCGATGTGCTACAAAAGAACTGGGACGCTGACTTTGAGAATTATAAAAAGGCATATCCTGAGTTGGCGGCAGAATTATTGCGTCGTCTAGAGGGCGAGCTACCAACGAACTTTGACAGTCAAGCGCAAGAATACATTCAGCAAACTCAAGCGCAAGGCGGTGATGTTGCCAGTCGTAAAGCCAGTCAAAACGCTATCAATACCTTGCAGCCGTTACTGCCAGAACTCATGGGCGGCTCAGCCGATCTTGCAGGCTCGAATTTGACGCTATTTAAAGGCGCGAAAGGCATCGAAAAAGATGCTGACGGTAACTATATCTATTATGGCGTGCGCGAGTTTGGTATGACAGCTATTGCTAATGGCATTGCCTTACATGGTGGCTTTATTCCTTACGTAGCGACATTCCTAATGTTTATGGAGTACGCACGTAACGCGGTACGCATGGGCGCACTCATGAAGCAGCGCGTCATTCACGTCTACACGCATGACTCTATTGGTTTGGGTGAAGATGGTCCAACGCACCAGCCAGTTGAGCAGTTGACTAGCTTACGTACTACACCAAATCTACGCACATGGCGTCCGTGTGATGCGACTGAATCGGCTAGCGCTTGGGTAGAGGCGATCAAGTCTGAAAACAACCCATCAGCGTTAATCTTCAGCCGTCAGAGCTTGCCACATCAAGCACGTGACAGCGAGCAAGTAGCCAACATCACCAAAGGTGGTTATGTACTGGCAAAAGAGCAGGGCGAGCTACAAGCGATCATCATCGCGACGGGCTCAGAAGTTGGTCTAGCGATGGAAGCGTACGAGACACTAAGCGCAAATGGTGTTGGTGTACGTGTGGTGTCTATGCCATGTGCTGAGATTTTCGTTGAGCAAGACAGCAACTATCGTGAAGCTGTATTGCCAAGCAATACCCGTGCTCGTGTCGCAGTAGAAGCCGCGCATGTGGATTACTGGTATAAGTTTGTTGGTCTAGATGGCAAAGTCATCGGCATGACCACTTATGGCGAATCTGCCCCTGCAAGTGATTTGTATAAAGAGTTCGGCATCACGACTGACGCTGTGGTTGAAGCGGTAAATGGCCTA
>NZ_JAKDUI010000199.1 GCF_030457785.1 Psychrobacter sp.
ATATAAATATCTATAAGCATATTGGATAAGCTGACTGCCTTCTGACTTGCTCAAGCTTAGTCTGACTGAGAATAGCGTTTAAATTTCATTACGATACTATTATTAGGTATCTCAATATGAGGTATCTCAAAATATCGGGCATCTAATATAAAGTATCTCAAAACGCAAAAATACGAGGGTGAAAAAATACGCTCCATTAAAATAAAAGGTGCTTGAGATTAATGGCTATCATTAACTTTAAGCAAGGTTGCTATTTTGTATTTAAAGTTTGTATTTAAAGTTGACCTTTTGGTTAACTTCTAACATATTAGCATTAAATTTAATAAGTTCACAACTGACAAAATCATATTGATAACCACAAACATTAAGACACAAACACCACACCATAAAAAAAGGTCAGTTTTTATTCATTGGTATACCAACAAACAAAAACTGACCTGAGCTTCGAATTCGATATTGCCAGTTCCACTCGACCTACACAGAACTGGCGTTATTATCTATTCTGCACCCTATTCCGTACCAAGCTCTAATAAGCTCGCATTACCACCGATAGCAGTGGTGTTGACTGTTTTGACACGCTCTGTGACGAAACGATGCAGATAGTCAGGTGTTAACATCTCTGATAAACCATCCATATCTGTGACACTGATAACTTGCGTTAAAATACCATCAGTATTGGCAAGCTCTTGGCTGATATCCTGCACTTCGCTGTTACTGCCAGCGACTGCGACTTGCGCAAGACGGTCGATATATAGAAGCGTGATCGTCTGCGAGTCATTGGCCACACTCAAAACGTCATCGCTAATACCCGTTTCGTATAATGCTTTTGCCGCTTCTTCACACACCTCTATCTGACTAGGGCAATGCAGTATCACTTCATTCCCTGTCAATAACGCCGCAACCAACTGTCCAAGAACTGGCAATACTTTTGCAGACTCGGCACCGATGATCATCGTCTTGCCACGGGCAGTCACGTAAAGATCATTTGACTCGCCTGTAGCCCCAGTCAAACGGTGCACTTCATCCAAGCTCGGCGCAGCGCTCAATAGGTGGTTAAACAAACGCTTTGACTTGTTGACATCACCCGTAAGCAAAGCCAACTTTGGAATGGCTTCTCGTAAATGTACTGCACGCTTTTCTGCGCCAAGTAATCGCCAAGCTTCACAAACCTGGGCATGATTTTTTTTAAACTCTGTCGCCATGTTGCTACTCCTTACGCGATTTCTGATTGAGTGGATGTTTGAGGTTCGTTTTCGACACTTAATTTCATAAGACGTGCAACGTATTGTGGACCGCCTGCTTTAGGACCTGTACCAGACAAGCCGCCACCACCGAATGGCTGTACATTTACAACAGCACCGATTTGATTGCGGTTGATGTAAGTATTACCCGCGAGGGCACGACGTTCAATGTGTTCGGCAGTATTTTCGATACGACTATGGATACCCAAGGTCAAACCAAATCCGGTACCATTGATAGAATCAATCAGTTTATTCAAATCACGAGCTTTATAACGCAGCACATGCAAAATCGGACCGAAGTGCTCACCACCAATGACATCGATACTTTTTACTTCGATTGCAGTTGGTAGCACAAAAGTAGACTTATCTTGACTGACTACCGAACCAGAGCTCATCTGCGTCTGCGCCAAAATAGTAGCTGTCGGCTCTTCTCTCATGCGGTCAATATGTGCTTCTAGTCCTTTCTTGGCGTCTTCATCAATACAGGGTCCAACGTCTGTCGAAGCGTATAATGGATTACCAACGGACAACTCAGCCATATTACCGTGCAATAACTCAATCAAACCATCAGCCATGTCTTCTTGTACACAGAGTATACGACACGCTGAACAGCGCTGACCTGCCGAACCAAAGGCGGACAATACAGCATCTTTTACTACTTGCTCGGGCAACGCCGTAGAGTCAACGATCATCGCATTTTGACCACCTGTTTCCGCGATAAGCACTGGCAATTCACCACTGGCTTGCGCATGGCTATTTAGGCTTTGGTTGATACGTTGAGCTGTCTGAGTGGATCCAGTAAAAATAACGCCCGCAATATTATCTGCTGTGGTGAGGGCGCCACCAACCTCGCCTGCACCCAGTACCAACTGTAATGCTTCAACTGGCACGCCAGCCTCGTACATCAACTGAGCACCGAAATGGGCGATCAAGCTGGTTTGCTCAGCAGGTTTTGCAACGACAGTATTACCAGCTGCCAGTGCACCTACGATCTGACCAGTATAGATAGCCAACGGGAAGTTCCAAGGACTGATACAAACAAACGTGCCACGTGCTTTATATACTTGGCGCAAAGGCTGACCAGACAAGTCCGTATATTCATAAACGACTTTTTCTAAGCGTTCCGCTTCATCAGCATAAAACCTGAAGAAATCAACAGCTTCTTTGATCTCATCGATACTGTCTTGCATGGTTTTACCAGCTTCGACTTGACATAGCGCCATCAATTCCGCGTAGTTTTCTTCATATAGATCAGCTGCTTTACGCAAGATAGCTGCACGTTCTGCAGCTGAAGTCGCCTGCCACGCGCTTTGACCTTCGATTGCAGCAGCGATAGCTTGGTGTGCTAATTGTGCATTGGCATGGGTTACTTCCCCAGCGACAACTTCATGGTTCCAAGGAGCACGTACTGTCTCAGAGTCTAGCTTATGAATGGCACCGTCTTCTTCATATTCATCGACTGACTTGCCATTGATGACAGAGGTCGCTGTCCATGTCTTATCTAGATGACTATCGATAGCCGCTTTGAACAGCTGCCATTGTGAATCAATAAATATGTTTGGACCAAAGCTGGCACGACGCTCACCATAAATCTCTAGTGGCAAAGGAATATCCGGGTTATGCAGACTGTCATTAGTCAACAGTTTGTCGTACGGATGTACCGTTAGCTTTTCGACTGGGTAAGACTTGTCTAATAGTTGATGCACGAACGAGCTGTTCGCTCCGTTTTCAAGCAAACGACGGACCAAGTAAGGTAGTAGGTCTTTGTGAGCACCAACAGGTGCATAGATACGTACTGGAATCTGATAAGATTGCAGGATATGATCATAAAGCGCGTCGCCCATACCATGTAGACGTTGGAACTCAAAGTCTCTGTGTGGGCTCATAGTCATGATCGATGCTAGTGTGTGCGCATTATGAGTAGCGAACTGTGGCCAGACCAACCCACGTAAATGCTCTGATAATAAAAAGCGAGCGCAGGCGAGATAGGCAGTATCGGTGCCTTCTTTGCGAGTCCACACCGGATAGCCTGCCAACCCTTTTTCCTGAGCCAGTTTAATCTCAGTATCCCAATAAGCACCTTTGACTAATCGTACTGGGACACGATCACCGACCTCAGTCGCCAGACGTGCCAACCACGCTAAAACAGCGATAGCACGTTTTGCATAGCCTTGAACGACCAAGCCTAGACCATCCCAACCTTGGGTAGAGTTGTCACGGTACAAAGACTCAAATAATTTTAGAGAAATCTCAAGACGATCCGCTTCTTCTGCATCAATACTGATATCAACGTTTACTTCACGAGCTGCTTCGATCAAAAGTAAACAACGTTGGCGTAGCAAACCCATCACTTGCGTTTCTTGCGTCGCCTCATAACGCGGGTGCAATGCAGATAATTTGATTGAGACAGAAGGTTTTGGCATGCCTTCTTTGACTTTAATGTTGGCTGTGGCTTTAATCGCATGCAGATAATCATTGAAATATTGTTCTGCATCTTTATGCGTGATGGCCGCTTCGCCCAACATATCAAATGAATAAGTATAGCCTTTATTACGATATGATTGGCTGTTTCTATTGGCTTCTTCGATAGTCTCACCTAATACAAACTGATGACCCATGATGCGCATGGCTTTTTGCATCGCACTGCGAATGACAGGCTCGCCCATCTTTTTCGTCATACGATCCAAAAATCCTGAGGCGGTCGTATTACTGTCGATACTCACGACACGACCCGTCATCATCATGCCCCACGTCGAAGCATTGACCATAAAGCCATTATCATTTTTTATGTGCTTTTTCCAGTCAGCCACACTCATCTTGTCATGGATTAACGCATCGGCAGTATAACTATCTGGCACTCGAATCAAAGCTTCTGCCAAACTCATCAGCAAAATCCCTTCTTGGGTATCTAGGCTGTATTCAAGCAACAATGAGTCAACCATCTTGACAGCTTTACCATCATCACGCACATGCTGCACGAGTTGACGGGTTTGCTCAGCAGCAGCATCACGCTCTTCATCACTGGGTTTGGCAAGTGGTAGTAACTCAGACAGCCAACTGTCTTCATCCACGCTATACAATGGTGAAATACGTGCATGTAACGTATCTGAAGATTGTTTAATATAGTCTGGCGATAGCAAATCTACAGGCTTGAACAAGATAGGCTCTTGCGGGGTAAACTGGTCTACTGGGTTCATAACAACTCCATAACTACGTTTAAAAACCATAATAAATGGTGCTTTAGGAAGTCTGATCGTCCCATCTAACTGACTATGGCTTCTGTCGGATGACATAGCAACCATTAGCTAGTACTTAGAGCGGTAATCAAAAGACCAAACGGCGCCATCACAAAACAAGAAATCCAGCATGGGCTGGAAACGGTTAAGTAGGTCGTTCTAGTGTCAAACAGGCTACGTTAACAATACAAAGGCAACAACGAACAGTTAAGCGGCATTAGTGCCTTCTTCTTGTCTGTAGTGAAAGGAGTTCGATGGATAAAATTTTCGGTAGCAACATCAAAAAACTGATTAAATATCACTAAGCAAACCCGAAAAACTGCCATCTTAGGTGGTGCTAATTCACTGTAAGAAAAACCTCTACGGCGTTGATTGAGGTGATGCGCTTAACGGTGTTATGGTATCACGAAAAAAAATTCCAACTAACAAAATTTCTAATTTTTATCAATAAATATACCTTTTAATAACAATAAGTTATGATTTTTTTGCGTTCATAACACCTTGGTCATATTTACTATTGACTTTCTAATTACCATTACGGATTTACGCCTGCTGAATACATGAACTACCCACTACCTTAGAGGTAGGGGTTTCTTAGGTAATGCTCATACTT
>NZ_JAKDUI010000013.1 GCF_030457785.1 Psychrobacter sp.
ACTATAAAAGAAGTCACTACATTAGTAAGAAAAATCACTAAGACTAAATGACAAATAAAAATTAGTCTAAGCCATTTTTTAGTGTTTGGATATACAAAACACTGCTAGTATATAGAAAAGAGAGAGAAGTAGGGCTTGATAGTAATGTGTATTGCTGAAATGTGAATCAATGTTTCTATAATATCAATTTGATGTAGCAAAAATTGAACGGAGCCAAAATGAGCCATTAAATCAGTTTGATACATTAAAATTGAAAGCAAACCGTGCTACACTAAAAATACAAAAACTCTATACGAGTAATTACAAACACATTTATCTACGTTTTTGACGTCAGAAACTATTTACGGCGTAATAGGCGACAGCAGGAGACAAAATGAAGCAACTACCGTTAACCAAACAGCAATTGATCGCTGCTATGATTTCATTGGGTTTGGGCAGTGTTGCACAAGCCGCACTTACGATTAATGGTAGCCCTGACAGTGGTTCTAGTGCCCGAATTGGCTGGGGCGGCGTGGACAATCTATCTGAAGCGCGCAATATTATGTACCAGTCTGACAGCTCTGGTACGACTAACATGACCAACACCAATCGCTACAACACGACATATCGTGGCGACTTCGGTAGTAGTGACATGATACCGATCAGCACCGCCTCACGTAGTGTCGCCGTTATCGATGCTGAAACTGGAGAGTCAATCTACGAAAAAGACGCGGATATTGCACGTCCGATGGCCAGTATTACTAAAATCATGACGGCCATGGTGGTCTTGGATGCTGGTCTTGATATGCGTGAGGAGCTCAAACTTGATCCAGAAGATTTTGTCGGTCCTAAGCGTGCCAGCTCGCGTCTAAAGTCTGGTGATCGTTTGAACCGCGCTGAAATGCTATTAATGTCGCTCATGAAGTCAGAAAACCCAGCTGCGAAAAGTTTGGCTCGCAACTACCCAGGTGGCTACAGTGCTTTCATGCGTGCGATGAATCGCAAGGCTCAAGACTTGGGAATGACCACGGCCTTCTTTGGTGATCCGACCGGTCTTGATAAGCGCAACGTTGCGTCGTCAACTGACTTGGTTAAAATGGTACGTGCGGCTGGTAATTATGATGTGATTCGCCGATTCTCTACCACCAAGAGTTACGACTTTTACGTATCTAACTACTCAAGTGGTAATCGCACCTACAAAGCCAACAACACCAGTAGCTTGATTCGTGCAGGTGGTTATCCAATTGGTATTTCAAAAACAGGTTTCATTAACGAAGCGGGTCGTTGCGTCGTCATGGAAACCCGAGTCAATAACCGTCCAGCCATTATTGTCATTTTAGGTGCGAATAGCTCAGCCACTCGTTGGGGTGATGCTAAAAACATTCTAAACAGTTTGGCAACTCGTCGTACCGTATAAAATGGATGGCGCTGAAGTAGGTCGCAAAAAGAGCTGTTATGTTATATAACGGCTTTTTTTATGTCAGCTATTTTATCAATTCCTATGTTAGCGTTAAGGGTAATCAGTATATGAGTTATTTGACAAAAGCCACCACACCGCAGCTTTATTTACTTACCAACGATGATAAGTTTGAACTACTGTATCAAAAGCTCGAAACTGCGCTAGCAACAGGGCTGATTGGCTTGATACAAATCCGCCGAAAAAAAATCTTGGCGTTACCTGACGGGTCAGCGCAACTGTTCGAGGAAGCGAGAGAAATCGTTGAGTTGGCGCAGAGTCACAATGTTCCAATTGTGATGAATGACAACGTCGACATGGCTACACAGCTTGGTATTGGTGTTCATCTCGGTCAACAAGATGGCTGTGCGACCGACGCTAGGCAGTTTCTTGGGTCAGCGCAAATTGTGGGTCGCACGTGTCACGGTAGCGCGGCTTTGGTTGAAAAAGCAAAAAGCGATGGGGCAAGTTATGCTGCGATGGGTGCGATCTTTGCCTCTACTACCAAACCTAAAGCGGAGGCGATATCGCGTCAGCAGTTAGAAGCTGGTTGTCAGAAAGACATAGATATATGCGTAATCGGTGGACTAACAGCAGAAAACATTTCTAACTTGAAAGGACTACCTATCAAGTACGTGGCAGTGGTCGGTGATATTATGGACTTACCTGTAAATCAAATAGCCAAGCGTTGCCAACAGTGGCAGCAGGCGCTGTCAGATTGGAATGCGCCTGCTTGATGACTGGTGTGTGCTGGTACGATCTACGGTACCAAAAAGCAGTACTGAGATAAAGGCAACTACTATTTATTCGGCGTGCTCCATGCACAATGTCGCGTAGGGTAGAGCCTCTAAACGTTTTTCTTCGATTGGTTCGGCGCAGACTTCGCATTCACCGTAGGTTTCGTTTTCGACACGGCTTAGCGCATTCTCTACGTAGATTAAGCTTTGACGTGCTTCGCCTAATAGGTTTTTGCGCATGTCGTTTTGACGGTAAGAGATGGCCTGATCATCCCAGTGCTCATTGAGGTCATCTTGAGGGTTTTGGATATGGTCTTCAATTTTATCGATTCGCTCTTCGTATTCTGCTTTTAGTTTTAGTAGATTTTGTTTGGCAGCGGTTGGGTCAATACTCATTGTTGTCTCCTAAGTGGTTTTTATTATTTCACTTTAATTGTTATTAGCAGGCACTGCACCTTCGATTACTTTTTATTTAAGCAACATATTATTTAAGCAACATAGCTGTCTAAGTAATATGAGATGTGTATTTAGCGCAGTGCATACTGCCATCATATATTAGTCCAATCGTTAAGTACCACCACGAAATGTTACTGCTCTTTGTTGACATATTTATAGATAGATTAAAGGGTTAGTGGAATTTAACCTTGTTTTATAGGATTAAAGGCCAGGTTCTTTATCAGAACTTATTAGAAAGCTGATAGAATATAGAGCATTCAGTTTTTGCTGACCCAGTGCTATAAGGTATTCACCAAAGCAGCTGTTTTAGACATTTAATCAGTAACATTCAGTAGTGCTGATTAAGCCACCAAATGTAATTATCTATAAATAATGCCATAGGAGCAGGTAATGAATTTTTTGCGTATGAGTGAAATGGACTTAACGGACAAAATTGTGTTGATTCGAGAAGATTTGAATGTGCCTATTAAAGACGGTAAAGTTACCAGCGATGCACGCCTGCAAGCCAGTCTTCCTACCATTAATACAGCACTCGAAAAAGGTGCTGCGGTTATTGTTTGTTCACATTTGGGTCGTCCAGTTGAAGGCAGTCCTGAGTCGATATATTCCTTAGCGCCTGTCGCGGACTATTTGAGCGATAAATTGGCAGCGCCTGTCAGCTTAAACGATGACTATCTTACGGATGGCGTATCCATCAAATCTGGCGAGGTAGTTTTGTTAGAAAACGTGCGCTTCAATGAAGGTGAAAAGAAAAACAATGCAGATTTGGCAAAAAAATATGCTGATTTATGCGATGTTTTCGTAATGGATGCCTTTGGTACGGCGCATCGGGCACAAGCATCAACTGAAGGTGTAACACAGGCCATGCGTCAGGCAGGAAAAACAGTATGTGCAGGTTCTTTACTGGCAGCTGAGCTGGATGCGCTAAGTTTAGCGTTAGAAACACCAGCGCAGCCAATGATTGCCATCGTTGGTGGTTCGAAGGTATCGACCAAGCTTGAAGTGCTTCATAGCTTGGCAGAAGTATGTACGCAAATCATCGTTGGTGGTGGTATTGCCAACACTTTCCTTGCGGCACAAGGTCATAGTGTAGGCGCTTCATTATATGAAGCAGATTTGCTATATACGGCTCGTGATATCATGAGTAAAACGGATATTTTATTGCCTGAATATGTCGTTGTCGCTGATAAGGGCGATATTGATTTCGCTGATTTCACGGGCTCATTGCAACAAGCGACAGCGACGATTAAATCAGTTGATGCCATTGGCGACAATGATATGATATTAGATATTGCACCAGAAAGTGCTGAGCAGCTGGCTGATGCAATCGTCAATGCGAAAACCATCTTATGGAATGGACCAGTGGGTGTTTTTGAAGTGGATTCCTTTGGTCAAGGCACCCAAATATTGGCCGCTGCTGTAAAAGACAGTAAAGGTTTTTCAATTGCCGGCGGCGGTGATACGCTAGCGGCAATCGATAAATATCAAGTAGCTGACGGTGTCAGCTATATGTCAACAGGCGGTGGTGCGTTCTTGGAGTTTGTTGAAGGGAAAGTACTTCCAGCAGTTGCTGCTCTACAAATAGAAGCATAAGTAATAAACGATACTCAATATATTAGTAACATTAGATATACAGCTCTTGAAAAGCATCTAGGGTAATCTGTGCAATCATGATGACAGTTGTCGTTTTCTGCACTTACTGACAATTTGTGAAAATCAATAACTGTCGTTCGTTAGCTTAAGTTGCTCATTATCAAGCAACTATATATTCAATGTAATGAAAATTATTATTTCATGTCTCGTTTGTACTCTATAAAATAGTGCAACCATATATTTTGGCATGTTTAATTTTACGAGAGGTTTATTATGTTAAAACGTCATTTGTTACTTGCTAGCATCGTTGCTGGTACTTTTGCTATCACTGCATGTAGCCCACAAACTGAAGAGAAAGCTGAAGCTGTTGTTGATTCTGCTGGCGATGATATTGCTGCTAGTGCTGAAGAAGTCGCTGCTGAAACTGAAGCTGTTGTTGGCGACGCTGAAGCTGCTGCACAAGATGCTGGTGCTGAGGCTGCTGAAGGCGCTGAAAATGCCGGTGACGCCGCTACTAATGCTTTAGAGAGCACTGGTGATGCTATCGCCGATACTGCTAGTGAAGCTGTTGAAGGTGCTGCTTCAGCGGTTGCTGACGGTGCTGGCGACGTAGCTGACGGCGCAGATGAAGTTGCTGTTGAAGCAGAGCAACAGTACTAATCAACGTTGCAGTTGACTCATTGGTACGCTACTGAGTGAGTTTGACAGTAACTCTATAAGCCTTTATTTTGCTGAAAAAGCCTTGGTGATTGCCAAGGCTTTTTGCATTCTCGTACTTCTCTCAAAAATATGGTTGTCGGCAACTTTTCTCACTTTAGTCTCTACTATTTAACTCTGGTCTCTACCATCTAAACGGTGGCGCGCTTTAGGTTATTTCCGCAATTCATCTTATATTTATCTCATCAACCTCATGTCGACGAAAATATAAACACCGATATCTCTATAAATTATTGGGCAACTGCTACGAAGACAAGGCAGTTTTTGCTATAATCAGCGCGTGGTAATAGTCCTCAAACACTATTGGCTTTATGTTGGGTTATAGGGCCTTGAAGCCTATGCCAGAACAGGTTTGGGTGAATTATCCTAAGAGCTAGTACTTCAGTAGCTACTTCACATACGCTTAAAAATTCAATAAGAGAATATTTCATGGCTTTAATATCGTTACGTCAGCTTCTAGATCACGCAGCCGAACACAACTACGGCGTCCCTGCTTTCAACGTCAACAATTTAGAGCAGATGCGTGCCATTATGATGGCGGCAGATGCTTGTGACTCACCTGTCATCGTGCAAGCCAGTGCTGGCGCTCGCAAATATGCAGGTTCAGCATTCTTACGCCATTTGATTATTGCTGCTATTGAAGAGTGGCCTCATATTCCGGTGGTGATGCATCAAGATCATGGTATGTCACCAGCTATTTGCCAACGTTCAATTCAGTCGGGTTTTTCGTCAGTGATGATGGACGGTTCACTGGGTGAAGATGGCAAAACACCAATGGATTATGACTATAATGCTAGTGTGACTCGAGAAGTGGTAAAAATGGCACATGCGTGTGGTGTATCTGTTGAAGGTGAAATTGGATGTTTAGGCAGCCTAGAAACAGGTATGGCAGGTGAAGAGGACGGCTCTGGTGCAGAAGGTGTGTTGGGTCATGAACAGCTTTTGACCAGTGCTGATGAAGCCGAAGCATTCGTTAAAGATACCAGTGTTGACGCGCTGGCCATTGCCATTGGCACCAGTCATGGCGCTTATAAGTTTACCCGTCCACCAACGGGTGACATACTTTCTATCGAGCGTGTTAAAGAGATTCATGCGCGTATTCCGAATACTCATCTTGTCATGCATGGGTCATCATCTGTACCTCAAGAGTGGCTTAAAGTTATCAATGACAATGGCGGTGATATCAGTGAGACTTATGGTGTACCCGTTGAGCAGATTGTTGAAGCTATCAAACATGGGGTACGTAAGGTGAATATCGATACGGACTTGCGTTTGGCGTCAACAGGCGCCATCCGTGAATTCTTGGCACAGAACCCAAGCGAGTTTGATCCTCGTAAGTATTTCAAGGCGTCAATGGTAGCGATGTCTGATATCTGTACTAATCGCTTTGAGGCTTTTGGCTCTGCTGGTCAAGCACACAAAATCCGCCCAATTAGCCTTGAAGGCATGGTGGACTTTTATAATTAAGCACTGCTGTTAAAACATTGATTGTGTTTCAAAAGTGCGTTTATTATCGATAAGCAGACAGACGTTGCTTTTTTGTGCCGCTTATTTTCGGCTACTCATTCTAGGGTATGTCCTCATTTTGAAAAAGAGGGTGTGTCATAGAATGGTTTATTTTATATTGATGACAGGTGATGGACTATGATCGGATTGATCACGGGGCAAGTAACGTATCTGATGGCGCCGACTGCTTGTATTTTGACAGCATCAGGTGTGGGCTATGATATTGAGCTCCCATTGCCATCATTTTGTCAGCTACAGCTGGACCAGCAAGCGAGAATCTGGACACACTTTCATGTGCGTGAAGATGCGCAACTGCTCTATGGTTTCATTGATAGAAAAGAGCGAGAAGTATTTCGACAGCTGATTAAAATCAATGGTGTTGGTGCGAAAATGGCACTGGCTATGTTGTCTGCAATGTCGGCGTCTGAGCTCAAAATGCATGTTGAGCAGGAGTCAGAGAGTGCTTTGACTCGTATTCCGGGCATCGGTAAAAAAACGGCACAACGTTTATTGATTGAGTTAAAAGACAAGCTGAAAGATATCGAAGTTGATCCAGACTCCGCAGCACTGATTGCTGAACCAGATGCGGGGGCTAATGGAGGTAGTATTATCGCTGAAGTTGAAGGTGCGCTGATTAGCCTAGGATACAAGGAAAAAGAAGCACAGCAAGCCATTAAGGCTGCTCAAAGCAGTGGCGATAGTTTTGCTGATACCCAAGGTTTGTTGAAGGCAACATTGCAGCAGCTATCAGGCTTTAAGTAGATTAAGCTTGGGTACTTGCTGAGAGCCACCAGTGAGGATAAGCAAATAAGCGACATCAAATAAGCGACATAAGGTGTCGCTTATTTTTATTTTAGACTGTGCTTTATCTGCTTTGTACTTTATGATGTTTTGTATGACTTATAAGTAGCGTTTGGTTATGTTAGTGATCATCTACTACAGCCCCTAATATTTCAATATAATGATAGAGCCTATGATGCAAGATCGTTTAATTAATCCGCTAGAGGGTGCAGGTGATGCACCTGATTCCAATATTCGCCCAGCATTGTTGGCTGAGTACATTGGTCAGCCGGTCGTGCGTGAGCAGATGGAAGTGTTTATCGGTGCAGCACGTGGTCGTGCGGAAGCATTAGATCACACACTCATCTTTGGTCCACCGGGTTTGGGTAAAACGACGCTTGCTAATATTATTGCTCGTGAAATGGGCGGTAATCTGCGCTCGACATCAGGGCCTGTCCTTGAGCGCCCTGGAGATTTAGCAGCGATGCTGACCAATCTAGAGGAGGGTGATGTACTCTTTATCGATGAGATCCATCGGTTGAGCTCGGTTATCGAAGAGATACTGTATCCAGCGATGGAAGATTTTCAGTTGGATATCATGATTGGTGAAGGGCCTGCTGCGCGATCTATCAAGCTTGACTTGCCGCCATTTACATTGGTTGCAGCAACCACTCGGGCAGGGCTCTTGACCTCACCATTACGGGATCGTTTTGGTATCGTGCAACGTCTTGAGTTTTATAATATCACTGATTTGACCACGATTGTCACTCGTGCAGCGCGATTGATGCGCTTACCGATGAGTGAAGATGGTGCAGTAGAGATTGCGCGCCGTGCGCGTGGTACGCCAAGGATTGCCAATCGATTGTTGCGCCGTGTGCGTGACTATGCTGAAGTCAAAGGTGACGGTAGTATCAACGGTTCGATCGCAGGTAGTGCACTGGATATGCTGGCAGTGGATAGACGTGGTTTAGATCATTTGGATAGACGTTATATTGAAATATTGCAAGAGCGTTTTGATGGTGGACCTGCAGGCGTTGAAGCCGTAGCAGCAGCAATGGCTGAAGATCGTGGCACGCTAGAAGACGTGATTGAACCGTATTTGATACAGCAAGGCTATGTATTGCGTACCGCTCGTGGACGAGTATTGACACAAATGGCGATTGACCAGATGTTATAACTATTCATCTCGCTTTCTGTACCCAGTAATGCACTAAAAAATGCGACTGCTTTTAATGAAGATATTAAAAGCAGTCGCATTTTTTAGTTTGAGTTTTTTTGTGGTAATAAAGTGGTTGGCATTGAAAATAATGCGGTTTAAAATAAGCACTGTTAATAATTAAGATTTAGAGTGCAGGCCATATTTTCCCAGGGTTTAAAATATTTTTCGGGTCAAGTGCCGACTTGATGGCTTGCATCAGCCCCAAGGCATTGCCATGCTCCTGCTGCATATATTTTTTCTTACCTTGACCGATACCATGCTCGCCTGTACAAGTACCATCCATTTCAATAGCACGTATTGCGAGACGGCTGATGATGCCATCGGCGGCAGCAAGTTCCTCTGGGTTGTTAGTATCCACTAACAATAACACATGAAAATTACCATCACCCACATGTCCGACGATAGGAGCTATCATGCCCGCTGCTTCGATATCTTTTGCCGTTTCGCTAACACATTCTGCTAACCGTGAAATGGGTACGCAAGCATCTGTTGATAAAGCACTGGCTTCAGGGCGTAGAGCACAGCTGGCATGGTAGGCGTTGTGTCTGGCTTGCCACAGACGTTTACGCTCAGTTTCGTTGGTATCCCACGCAAAATCATGACCGTTGAATTCTTCGATGATTTCGCTAAATATGTCCGCTTGTTCCGCCACGCTGGCATCAGTGCCGTGGAACTCCACAAACAAGGTAGGTGTCTCAGTGAGATTGAGATTGGCATATTGATTGCAGGCTCTGATTTGCATGGCATCGAGCAGCTCAATACGTGCAATGGGTAAGCACATTTGAATGGTTAACATCACTGCTTGGCAGGCGTCCTCGATCGTTGGGAAGTGACAAATACCACTACCAACGCATTCGCTAATACCAAACAGTTTGAGCGTGACTTCTGTGACGATACCAAGCGTGCCCTCTGAGCCTATCATTAAGCGAGTCAGGTCATATCCTGCTGCCGACTTTTTGGCACGTGTCCCTGTCCGGACAATCTCTCCGCTAGCAGTAACCACTTCAAGCGCAAGTACCACATCTTTCATGGTGCCATAGCGTACCGCATTAGTGCCTGATGCGCGGGTGGCGACCATGCCACCGATACTGGCGTTGGCACCCGGATCTATGGGAAAGAACAACCCTGTATCACGTAAATAATGATTCAATTGCTCGCGTGTCACGCCAGGCTGTACAGTAACGGTGAGATCTTCATTATTGACTTGTATGATGGAGTCTAGGGCATGCATGTCGATACATAAACCGCCATGTGGCGCGTTCAGCTGACCTTCTAAAGAGGAGCCAATACCGAAGGCAATCACTGGCATCTGATACTGACTACAGATTTCAACAGCAGCAGCGACCTCGTGTTTGTCTTGCACAGTTAATACTGCATCTGGCGGCTGATTGGTCAGCCAAGTCATGGTATGGCCGTGCTGTTCACGTATAGTAGCATTGGTACTGAGCTGTTTGCCAAAGCGTTCTTGCAAGGCAGCGATGGCAAGTGTGTAGTCGGCCGCCTCGTTAGTCTCTGAGCTAGAGGCTGGTGTAGGGGATAGGGTTGGCATAAACAACTCCGAGAGAGAATTTTGCTTTAACGCTATGTTGTGATGTTATGTTTTGACGCTACACGGTCGACTCGATTTGAAAATAATACGAGGTAAACGAGTGTAGATATATCTCTAATACTTCAAACGAGGTTAACGCGGTAATACCTTTATCGTGGAATGATTATAACAAAATACGCCAAATAACGGCTAATATAGCTAATAGATAAAAGATAGGGGCGAGCCAGCCTACTTGTGTACCAATCGCGATAAAAATAGCAAAACCTGTGAGAGCTAACCAGTCACGGCGACGGTCATTGAGCATGTCAGCACGAATCTGCTGTATCTCTCGTAGCTGACTGTCTTGGCGTGATCCTTGTGAAGCGAGGCTTTGCAGGCCTTGATCCAGCAGCTTAGGAATATCAGTGGTCGATAATAAAATCTCTGGCAACTCTTGACGCAGCTGTTGTAAGTTACGCATCGGGTCGAGCTGCTCTTTAATCCAACTGCTGAGGATGGGCTTGGCAAGCGACCAAATGTCGAGATCAGGATACAGTTCACGACCCAGTCCTTCTACATGTACTAAGGTTTTAAGCAAGAGCATCAACTGTGGTGGAATGCTCATGTGGTGGCGGCGGGCGATATCCAAAATCTGCATTAAAACGCCTGCAAAGTCGATATCATTAATGGATTTTTGCAACATTGGGCCGACGGTGCGTTTCATATCACGCATCAGTGCATGCTTGTCGGCATTCGGTGGTATCCAACCAGCCCTGCTTACTATATCAACCATCGCTGTGAAGTTATTATTCATCACCGCGAGTAGCATCCGTGCCACAATGAGCTGATCTTCTTTCGACAGCGTTCCCATGATGGCACAGTCGAGCCCGATATAGCGCGGCTCATGACCTAAATCAACCGCCGTCATATCTGCGCTTAGCGTTTTAACAGGCGGCGTTTCTACAAATACATTGCCTGGGTGCATATCGGCATGAAAGAAGTTATCGCGAAAAACTTGGGTGAAAAATATGGTTAAGCCCTTTTCTGCCAATGCGGCACGGTCATAGCCTAACTGATCGAAAACTTCTATTTGTGAAATAGGAACACCTTGAATACGTTCCATCACCATGACATTTTTGGCTGCGTCATAGACTTCAGGCACATATATCAGTGCCGAGCCCAAAAAATTATTGCGCATTTGCGTGGTGTTGTCTGCCTCTAATGTCAAATCTAACTCATTGAGCATGACTTGCCGATAGTCTTCGACGATATCTATGATATGTATGGCACGTGCTGCTTCGATACGCGCGGATGCCCAGCTTGCCAATTCGCGAAGTAGTTCAAAGTCAGAAATGATCGTCGCGCGAATATCAGGGCGAACGACTTTTACCACTACTTCACGACCATCGTGCATAGCGGCGGTATGTACCTGAGCGATAGAGGCTGCCGCTAGCGGTTTGACGTCAAAACGAGCGAACAGTGCATCGATAGACTGATTGAGACCATGTTTGCGATCTTGGATTTGAGTGATGGCAACATCAGCGTCAAAAGGTTTGACTTTGTCTTGTAGCTGAACCAGCTGTTCGATGATCTCAGGCGGCACCAAGTCTCGACGTGTCGAGAGCAGCTGACCTAGCTTTAAAAATAGCGTGCCCATATCTTCGAGTGCATACTTAATGGCATTTGGCTGATGCTCTTTGCCCCAAGCTGCCCAATGAGTGCGAATTAAGCGTGCCAAAGGTTGCAATTGTGGCACTTCTTCGGTGGGGAGGTGGGTATCAATGCGATACATTGCGGCGATACGCCAGAGCTCACGTAGTCGGGCATGGTGGGATAATAGCATGGGGTATGGGTACTCTAAAAATTCGTAAATCGGGTAGCTGCAGAACGCAAGCTGTGTTTGGCTATCATTCATACTGGTCAGTGTTTATCAGTATCTGCTATAACACTGACAAGAACTATTGGTGAAACGAGTTATTAATAAAACGGACTTGTTCTTCTTTAATAGCGGCCAGTTTGGCTTCTTCACGCTCGACATCAGCACGCAGCTTTAGCAGCTGTTGTTTGAGGTTGTTAACCTCTTCAAGTTCGATGGGGTCTGGTGTGCTATTGCCTGCCACGTCATTGGCCCAGTCGCTGACGTCATCAAACGCACGTTTGGCACTGTGACGCCAGCTGCCTTTCAGTTGCGATATGAGCAGGTGCAGTTGACTGGCCATTGGCTTACCAATGAACGGCTCTAACTGTCCAGCAACATCAGGGTCAAAACCTGATACAAGTTGTTTGAGGTGCATCAGCACTTTGTAATCACCAGCGATAGGCAGGTTGCCCTCAGTGCCACGCATGAGATTGAGCAGTTGTGCGGCATTGTCCACAGTAATCACACAGTCTGGTCGACTATGACCGATACGCGCACGCTCCATACTGGCTTTTTGGCGTTCATCCATATGACCGTTGGACTCAAACACGCTATCCATGGAAACGGGCTCAAAACGTAATCGTTCATGAGTAAAAAGCACGTCCAAATGAAGCTCAGGCATACCCATATCCAGTCGTAATACTTTACCAGCCAGCGGTGCCAAACCTGCTTTCGTAATTTCGTCACTAGCAATGGCAAGGTTAATCAGCTTCTCGGCACCAGCCAAAAGTAAGACAGTTAGCATAAAGCTCTCGCATATTTGGTTGAGCGCCTATGATATATGACAGGCGCAGAGTTCATGAAGGATCGTGATATTACAACTATTGGATATTCGCTAGATGTGCTTCGTTTGGCTCAATATTACGCTTTAAAGCCACGGTGCACAGCGACAATACCTGCAGTCAAGTTGTGATAATCACAGTTTTCGAAGCCTGCTTGTTGCATCATTTGCTTCAGTGTTTGTTGATCAGGGTGCATGCGAATCGACTCTGCCAGATACTGATAGCTCTCAGAATCATTGGCAATGAGCTTGCCCATCACGGGTAACGCAGTGAATGAATACAAATCGTAAGCCTTCGACAGTGGCTCAAATACAGGTTTTGAGAACTCCAAAATCAATAAACGACCACCTGGCTTGAGGACGCGATACATAGATTTTAAAGCAGCATCCTTGTCAGTCACGTTACGTAGACCAAAGCTGATGGTTATCAAGTCAAAACTTTCATCATCAAAAGGAGCTAGCGTTTCTGCATTGGCTAAGACAAAGTCCACATTATTACAGCCAGCGTTGATAAGACGCTCACGACCGACTTCCAACATGGCAGCGTTGATGTCTGATAACACAACATGACCTTGCTTACCAACCTCACGGCTAAATACTTTGGCTAAATCTCCTGTGCCACCAGCGATATCAAGCACGTGTTGACCCGCTCGCACGCCTGATAAGCTAATCGCATAACGCTTCCATAGACGATGAATACCAAAAGACATCAAGTCGTTCATGATGTCATATTTTTTGGCAACTGAGGTGAAAACATCGGCCACGCGCGCTTGTTTTTCTGCTTTATTAACCGTCTTGTACCCAAAGTGCGTTTGCTCATTACCATCGGTGTCAGCTGTATGAGGGTTGTTTATATCATCACGTTGATTGAATAGTGTTTGCTTGGTGGTCTGTGTATTTGCAGATGAGACGTCTGCACTGTTAAAGTCGTTTTTACTGGTATTATGATTTGGCATAGTCGTTTGTTGGCCTTGCGGCGTTCCGGTTGGTAAATCTTGGACTTGAGTAAAGTCGCTGTTGTCGCTGTTATTGCTGCCAATATGAATTGGTCTGTCAGGTACAGCGCTTTGACGTGCTTGCGCAGTGATGCTTTGATTGGTGTTGATACTGTCTTTGATTAGCTTATCTTGCAAATCAACATGATGAGTGGCCGCGCTATCAAGGTCAGTATTATTATTTGAGTTATTGGTCATGGCATTGTCCTATTGATTATCCGGGCAAGATAGAAATGCTTGGTGATAACAAATTTGGCTTGGCAAACAACCGCTTAATGGTCGTTTGTTATTAGTTATCCAAAGTAATAGCTATTATAGATACAGTTATCTTCTTGAGATATTAATCTATGATACATTAAATGCCACTGGGTTACCGTCATTATCGCTCGCATGAACCTGATCAATAATCTCTTTCTCACGCTCACAAAAAGGTTCGATAAAATGACTCACACTTTTTAGTGGCTTCATCGCTTTAAAACCAGTATCAATAAAGTCGTATAGCGGCTGGAAGTTATAACGATAGGCAGTGCCTTTGGCCAAAGCAAATGCTTTTTTGAGCATAAATGAATTCAAGTGTTTATCCGTAAGATAGCAGACTTCTTTTAGATTGCGGATCTGTATTCGACGCTGGTCTGCTTCGTCGACAGCACGGTAGGCAGCCAGCATATTATCTTCGTTAACTGACAAGTTTTCAGCGACCAAAAATTGAGCCAAATGCAGATCTAACTCAATCGCCAAAATAGCCGCATGGATACCCATACTACCAGCTTGGAGAGCAGATTCTTTAGCCATGCGTTCTAGTTTTTGTGCTTTAGGAAGAATGCGCTCTAACTGTTTGGCCAGCAGCTTAAACTCTTCGCCACCATATAGTTGTGTCAGAAAGTAGTCTGCCATCAGGCGGTTTTTCGGTTGTTCGAATAGCTCTTTATGGGTGTGTTTAAGGCGTGCTTGTTGCCACAACTGTACCTCTTTAAGCTTGCCATCCAATGCCGTATCATGATGGTGTAGCAGTGACCAAAAGTGGTTTAGATGTTGTTGCAGGTCGGCTAAAGCTGCCATAGTAATGAATCCTGTATAGTAAGTAATGTTATTAAGGTAATTAATATTATTAAGTTGGCGATAAAGTGCTTAGGGTGACCTACCCGAGGTGTGTTGCCTGGGGTGTCTTGTCAGTCAATGCAGTTGCTTTACGAGTACGCTAACTAACTGAGGGCATTCTAATATAGTTGTCATGATTTTGCTCACCTTAAAAGAAATCAAAACAGAATACAAATGTCAAACTGTTACATAGCAAGGTCATTCCCCCAGTAAGCCGGATGTTAATGCTAAAATAACTTGTGTGTTCCATAGCCATACCGTTTAATGACCATATAATACCAAACTTAAAAATACGATTAGCTGTGTCAAAATCGCTTAGCTTACAAAGGGTAGTATTTGTACTGTTTTTTCCTGACTATTTTTCTCCTTACTATTCTAGTGTTTGTCATCGTTTAAATAGTGAGGCTTAAAATGGTTGAATGTGTTAATTGACAACACGCCCAGTTTTTGAGAGTGGTGCAACGAACGATAATGAGGACTGTCATGTCAAATAAAAAAAGTCAAAAAAAGCCCAAGCCACAAGCGGTAAGTGCGCAGTTCAGTCAGCAAGTCATCGATCAGCGTTTGACACCCAATCCGCTCAGTCAAATATCTATGGACAAAGACACACTTAGGTTGGCACTGGTCACGGCTCAATATGCCTTGCGAGCCACACGGCAAAAATCACCGCCAACTACTAATCAACCCACTGGGATTTTGGTGCTTGTCAATGGCATGGAGCAAGCTGGGAAAGGGACAGCGGTTAAACAACTTCGACAGTGGGTAGATCCTCGTTTGCTCAAAGTAGAAGCTACTATCGGTCATCGGCCATTGGCATACCAACCAATTTGGCAAGCACACACTAAGGTGCTACCGCGCCATGGTGATGTCAAAGTGTATTTTGGTAACTGGTACGCCGATTTACTATATAACGTCATGCGCATGGCCACGTCTGAACACGAAAAAGATGGCAAACAGTCAAAAGATAAACAATTACCGATTGCCAAATGGCAGGCGTACTTGCAGCAACAACTTATCAACTTAAAGCAGTTTGAGCAGGATTTGGTTGCCAATCAAACCAAGTTGCTTAAGTGCTGGTTTCATGTCGATGTTGATACCTTACAAGAGAGGCTAGAGGATGAGACGGTTGATCCACAGTTTTTGTATCAAATTGATTGGCATGATAAAAAAACCATCGAAACGTTCAACGAAGTTGCGACCGCTCTGCTTCGACAGCAAGGTGACTGGCTCGTCATCGATGGGGATGATAAATCAGAGGCTGCCAATCACTTTTGTCATGAGGTGCTAAATGCCATGCAGTATTCGCTTGCTAGCAGTAAAAAAGAAGCTAGCGAGACGGTTAATGATCAGTCTGAGAAGTTAGCAGTATTTGAGCCGGTAAAAATTCCTAAACAGCTAAAAGATATCGACGATTTAGATATCGATAAGTCTGACTATCGAGAAGCATTGGCAGAAAAACAAGCACGTCTTGCCGAGTTACTCCGCGCTCGTAAGGGTCGGCATATCGTTTTTGCTTTTGAAGGTATGGATGCAGCAGGTAAGGGTGGTGCGATCAAACGATTGGTAGCGCCGCTCGATCCACGTGAGTATCAGATATACAATATCGGTGCACCAATGCTCTACGAGTTAGAGCACCCTTATCTGTGGCGTTTTTGGACACAGCTACCAGATGAGCAAACGGATCGTATCAGTCGTATTGCTATTTTTGATCGTACTTGGTACGGGCGCGTATTGGTCGAGCGTGTGGAAGGGTTTGCTGCTGATATTGAGTGGCAGCGTGCGTATGACGAAATCAATCGGTTTGAGGCAGACTTAGCAGCAGCAGGTACTCTAGTCATTAAGTATTGGCTGGTTATCGATAAAAAAGAGCAGCTGAAGCGTTTTGAAGATCGTCAAGAAACACCGCATAAACGGTTCAAACTTACTGATGACGATTGGCGCAACCATGATAAGTGGTCAGACTATGTCCAGGCGGCTGCTGACATGCTGGCACGTACCGATACTAAGGATGCCCCATGGTGCGTCATAGCGACCAATGAAAAGCGGCAGGCACGTTTGGATGTGTTAGATCATGCGATTGAGCAACTCATATCGGTGGTTGATAGCTAGGTGATAATAGCCCACTATAAAAAAACAACGAGCTGTTTTGCCGCCACACGTAACGTGGCATTTTTTGGATATTTTTAATTGTCTTAGAATATAAGTTTTAGAGTAAAAAATTTGCCATATCAGCATGCATTGTGTGCTGATTTTTAATATAATATGCGCGTGAATTTAGGTCTACGTATTTAAAGTGGGCAGTAAGCAGGGTAAGATGCACCTTCATTTTTACATTGAACGCTATCGCTTTGATAGTAGTGGCTTTATTAGTAGTTAAAAGCTACTGAGGTTCAATAGAGTACCAGTGCAAGAGTGTTATTGCACAATCGCTAAGCCGCAAGATGCTGTAATCAGAAGATTTGGCAATATCTTGCGGCTTTGTGATATTTTCAATATGTCAGATTATGAAACGAACATCGTGATAATAGCGCAACGCTTTTAATCGATTTTAATTTGAATCAGCCTACGCAGGACGTATCAACGTATGGGTATTAGCAGCAGTTCTACAGGGTCAACCAAACCAGTTGGCTCCATGAGAATCAATCTATTTTTTGCCATTTTACTGATTGCAATGACCGCCTACTTTTTATGGTGGGGCTTAGATTACACGATGCATCAACAGATGACGCTATTTATCGTAGCAACTGCTTTTGGTGTATTTATGGCGTTCAACATCGGTGGTAACGATGTGGCCAACTCTTTTGGTACCTCTGTGGGTGCAGGCACATTGACCATCCCGCAAGCACTTGGGGTAGCGGCAGTTTTTGAAGTGTCAGGAGCAGTACTGGCAGGTGGTGAGGTGACGGATACCATTCGTAAAGGCATCGTCGATTTAGATGGTCTCACGGTAACTGCCAACCAGTTTATTTATGTCATGCTGTCAGCGCTGATTGCCGCTGCATTCTGGTTGCTGTTTGCCACTCGCAGAGGTCTGCCAGTCTCGACCACTCACTCAATCATCGGTGGTGTGGTAGGTAGTTCTATCGTATTGGGTTTTGATTTGGGTGGTAGCGCGACAGCACTTTCTACCGTCGATTGGAGTACGGTTGGTACTATCGCCATCTCTTGGGTTTTGTCGCCAGTATTGGGCGGCGTACTGGCTTATATGCTTTACGGTCAAATCAAGAAAAATATCATTGCATATAATGATCAAACAGAAGCCCATATCGTTGAGTTAAAAGCCAATAAAAAGCACTTAAAAGTTTTGCACCGAGAGTATTTAGACAGTTTGACAGAGTCTCAGCAGTTGGCGTATACCTCTGCAATGTTACGAGATCAGGAAATCTATAAAGATGACGACTGTGTCACTGAAGACTTAGAAACCGACTACTACAAAGAGCTCTATGAGATCGAACATGAGCGTAGCAACCTTGATACCCTAAAAGCGCTAAAACAATGGGTACCCATCATCGCTGCCTTAGGTGGGGCAGTCATGACTTCATTGGTCGTGTTTAAAGGTCTCAAAAACGTAAACAGTACGATCACCACGCTGCAAGGCTTTTTGATTATGGGCATGATATCGGCGCTAGTGTGGCTAGCGACCTTTATCTATACAAAAAGTATCCGTGGTAAGCATAAAGAAGACCTAACCAAGGCCACCTTTATCATGTTTAGCTGGATGCAAGTCTTTACGGCATCAGCTTTTGCCTTTAGTCATGGCTCGAACGATATTGCTAATGCTGTCGGACCCTTTGCGGCAATCATGGATGTGATCCGTACCAATGAAGTTGCTGCCCAAGCTGCTGTGCCACCAGCGGTCATGTTAACCTTTGGTGTTTCGCTGATTGTTGGACTTTGGTTTATCGGTAAAGAAGTCATTCAAACAGTCGGTACAAACTTGGCAAAAATGCATCCTGCTTCTGGTTTTTCGGCTGAATTAGCGGCTGCGGCAGTGGTCATGGGGGCATCGACGATGGGCTTGCCAGTATCGAGTACGCATACGCTTGTTGGCGCAGTGCTTGGCATCGGTATGGTTAACCGTGACACCAACTGGGCATTGATGAAACCTATTGGTTTGGCATGGGTTGTTACGTTACCAGCGGCTGGCATTATGTCTGCGATTAGCTACAATATCTTGAAACACGTCTTCTAATTCAGGCCTAAATCAAAAACTGGTTGTCGGTCGTCATTTAGTTTTTAGCTAGAGATAAATTAGTTGGAGATAGATCAGTTGGATAAACATCTGGTTAATGCCAGACAATAAAAAATGCTTATTGGCGTGATGCCGATAAGCATTTTTTTACGCAGTTTTCTCATTTTAAGCACAGCCATCTAAATGATGACAGACTCTAATCCGTACCAAACTGTTGACGCTTTTTAGCAAAGAAGCGGTCTAAGCAATCCATTGCATTTTCTAAGTCGTGTAAGTTGGGTAGGAATACCAAACGGAAATGATCGGGTTTGTCCCAGTTAAACCCTGTGCCTTGTACCATCAATACGTTTTCTTCAATCAGTAAGTCCATCATAAAGGCCATATCGTCCTCGATGGGGTAGACGGCAGGATCCATCTTTGGAAAACAATAAAACGCACCTTGTGGCATGGTACAAGAGATACCTTTGATTGCGTTAAGGCGTGAGACAGCCATTTCACGTTGCTTGTACAGACGCCCTTTATCTGATGTTAGGTCTTGCATGCTTTGATGACCGCCCATCGCTGTTTGGATGGCGTATTGCCCTTGTACGTTAGAACACAGGCGCATAGAAGCGAGCAGGTCTAAGCCTTCGATAAAGTCAGTAGCGTGATTCTTTTTACCAGACACCATCATCCAGCCGGCACGAAATCCAGCAATACGGTGAGACTTAGACAGTCCATTATATGATAGTATAAGCACGTCCTCGGTCAACGTACTCATCGGTGTGTGCTCGTGACCATCGTATAAAATCCGATCGTAAATCTCATCTGCCATGATGGTTAGGTTATGCTCTTTTGCGACATCAATAATCTGTAAAAGCAGCTCATCGCTGTACAGCGCACCCGTTGGGTTGTTGGGGTTAATAACCACGATGCCTTTGGTTTTCGAGGTGATTTTGGATTTGATATCTTCGATATCAGGGTGCCAGTTATCCTCTTCGTTACAACGGTAATGGACGGCTGTACCACCCGCTAGGTTTGTTGCAGCTGTCCAAAGTGGGTAATCAGGCATGGGGATAAGCACTTCATCACCATCGTTCATCAAAGCCTGCATGGTCATCACGATCATCTCAGACACACCATTACCAAGATAAACGTCACGTACATCAACTGCTGATAGTAACCCTTTGGACTGGTAATATTGCAAGATGGCTTTACGTGCAGAGAAAATTCCTTGTGAGTGTGAATACCCAGTTGCTTCGGGCAGATTCGTCGATACATCACGCAAAATCTCATGTGGTGCTTCTAGACCAAAGGGAGCAGGGTTGCCGACGTTGAGCTTTAATATACGTTTGCCTTCTGCTTCCATTTTATTTGCGGTTTGCAGGAGAGGACCACGAATGTCGTAGCAGACGTTTTGTAACTTCTTGGATTTTTTAATAGGATTCATAGAGTGACCACGCATAGCGTTGTTTTGTGAGTTTATATCTGGCGTTGGAGATATGGTTTTTTGATTTGAGCTTATTGCGGCACTGGGTGCGTCTGCTTGTTCTTTGTTGGCACCAACAGCTTTAGTGTCTTGCTGCGACTCTTTATCACGATTCGTTTCGGCTTGTAGTTCACCGCGTAGTAGGTAGCCTTCGCTGCAACCTAAAATACGTGCCAAAGTAGGTAGCTTAGACGACACAATGCCGTTGGTCCCCCGCTCCCAATTAGAGATAGCGCCGCGGCTAACTTTTGCTCCAGCCTCTGTCATCAGTTGTGCTAGCTGCTCGGCGGTCAATCCTTTATCACGACGAAGCTGTATCAATCGCTCAGCCTGTGTGCCTTTATTTTCATTGCCAGCCATATTTGTTCAAGCCTTTATTATTGGTGTCTAAAAAGTATCTTGGTGTCTAAAAAGTATCAGTATGCAGCGTGTCAGCTCTGCGTTGGCGCACTTACTACCTATAAAATAATGTCGTTACAAACCAAATGTCATTGCAAGATATTATTGCAATAATAATTATGATGCAAGTTTTTTTTAGTATCAATAATTTATAAAGCAAGTATAACTTGCAATTATGGTTGAATTAGCATTCCCAAGCTGGTTTTCAATAATGTGTCGCCTGTTTCTTCAATTTAAACGACACTTTCAAAATAACGATAGGCTTTAGGGTTTTTATCACTATTTTTAAAATGGAGACATGCCCTAGCGAAGATAGTAATTTTGTAATAGAAACCTTGAATATGCGATAGAACATAAAGAGATAGGGGGTATGGTATTTGGGTGCCTGAGAGTTATTGCAGTGCTTGTGATAGCGTTGCGGTGATAAAGTGCTCACAGAAGACCAAACCATACATCATCAAATATAGATAAGGAAGGATTATGCAAGATAATCAATTGAGTAAAGAAGAGATTGGTCAACTGACTGAAGATGACTGGAAGGTGCGTTTAACTGATGATGAATATCGTGTGATGCGTGAGAAGGGCACAGAGCGTCCGTTTACAGGCGTCTATAATGATGTCGATGATAAAGGTATTTACCGCTGCAAAGGTTGTGGCGCGAAACTGTTCGACGCTGATAATAAGTTTGATGCAGGCTGTGGTTGGCCAAGTTTCGACCAAGGTGTCGATAATAGCGCCATTGATGAGCACTTAGACGAGTCGTTAGGCATGCGCCGTACCGAAGTTACCTGCAGTAATTGCGATGCGCATCTGGGTCATGTATTCCCTGATGGACCACGTGAGACGACAGGTATGCGCTATTGTATCAACTCTGTCGCTATCGATTTGGACAAGTCTGACGAGTAGTCTGAAAGGTATTGTGGTCATACTATAGTTGATTCCATATAAAAGTAGTACAAGGCAACTGAGCGTAGAGGTATACCTAATACTTCAAGCGAGGTTAACGTAGTAACACTTTTACAGTTGGCTGACTATATCTGACTATCATGAAGAGGAGGTACTTGATGCTTTCTCTTCAAACTAAGAGCAGCACTGTTTATATGACTAGAATGATTTATATGGCTAGAACGATAAGGTGCTTAGCATCGATCAATCAGTCATGGCTTCTAAACACAAGCCACGAGTTTGACGCTATTATCAAATGCCACACCTATTCGAGGGTATATAATGAACACGGTTTATGACTTTACTGCTGAGCGTATGGACGGTGAATTACAGGCATTTTCTGATTACACTGATCAGGTATTATTAATCGTCAATACAGCCAGTAAGTGTGGATTTACTCCGCAGTTCGAGGGTTTAGAAGCATTGTATCAACAGTACAAAAATAAAGGCCTCGTGGTCATAGGCTTTCCTTGTAATCAATTTGGCAGTCAAGATCCAGGGAGCAATGACGAGATTGGCGCATTTTGTCAAAAAAACTATGATGTCAGCTTTCCTATGATGGCGAAGGTTGAAGTCAATGGTGAAGGTGCACATCCAATTTATACGTGGCTAAAAGCGCAAAAGGGTGGTGTACTTACTAATGGTATCAAATGGAACTTTACTAAGTTTTTACTGGATAGGAGTGGCCAAGTCGTCGCTCGCTATGCACCGACTACCAAACCAGATGCTATAAAAAAGGATATTGAGCGTGTGCTGGCTAGCGATTGAGGGGGTGG
>NZ_JAKDUI010000200.1 GCF_030457785.1 Psychrobacter sp.
ATGTAACCAATACTCATAATAAAGTTCTTTGAGTCAAAAACTCTCAACTCAGTAGTTAATAGCTACTCAATAAAATTGCCTCGCATAAATAATAGCTAAAATTATTTATATTTTCATGAGCGATCGTTTAATCGCTTGTTGCCACTTAGTAAGATGTTGATCACGGACGTCAGTAGACATGCTCGGCTCAAAAATGCGATCAACTTGCCAAGAGGATTTTACTGTACTCTCATCGTATAACCCTGTTTTCAATCCCGCCATTATCGCTGCGCCCTTCGCTGTGATCTCGGTATCTCGTGGTCTTAATACTGGGACACCCAACAAATCTGCTTGAAACTGCATCAGCAAATCGTTACTGGCGGCACCGCCATCGACTCTTAGTTCAGTCAGTGGGTGTGGGCTGTCTTTTTGCATGGCAATCAGAACGTCGTAGGTTTGATAAGCGACCGCCTCTAAAGCGGCTCGAGCAATATGAGCCTTGGTAGTACCACGGCTCATACCCGAAATACTCGCACTAATATCAGAACGCCAATAAGGTGCACCCAGCCCAGTAAATGCCGGTAACAGCACCACGTCTTCACTGCTCTCTACTTGTCGTGCCAGCCCTTCAATTTCACGACTGTTTTTTATCATACCTAAATTATCGCGCAACCACTGGACGATGGCGCCTGCCATAAACACACTGCCTTCTAAAGCATAAGTGACCTGCTTTTTGGGTGGCTGCAACATCCGCATTCCAGATTGCACGATTTGATCAAATGACGAGATGTCTGGGCGAGTGGTGGTTGATTTTCGTTGCCATGCTATGGTTGTTAGCAGTTTATGCTCACTCAATTTAGGCTGTTGTCCGATATTCATCAGCATAAAACAGCCAGTGCCGTAAGTGCTTTTAGCCATACCAGGGTCCAGACATCCTTGTCCAAATAGGGCCGCTTGCTGATCACCCAATACTGCATGAATGGGTATCTGCTTTGCAAACAATCCTTTTTTTGTTTTGCCAAAATCGCCATCGGACGGTAGCACGTTAGGCAGTACGCTCATGGGTATCGCAAAGCGATTGCACAAGGTTTCTGACCATGCCAACTTGTGTATATCAAATAATAGGGTACGAGAGGCGTTGCTTACATCCATGACATGCTCTCCCCCTGTTAGCTTATACATCAGCCAACTATCAATAGTACCAACTGCTATCTCACCTTTATCAGCGCGTACGCTGAGTTTGGGGTTATTTTCGAGCAACCATGTGATTTTGCTTGCGCTAAAATAAGGATCTAGTCGCAGCCCTGTGATACGCCGCACTTCTTGCTCCATATCTCTTTGAACATGTTCAGCATCGGCGATACCATGGGTCACTGGCTCGGCTGCAAGCGTTGCGCAATAGTCTGCCGTGCGCCTGTCTTGCCAAATAATAGCCGGCGCTAGTGGTTTGCCTGTTTGCTTGTCCCAAACAACGATAGACTCACGTTGATTGGTAATCGCGATACTGGTGACATCAGTAGCAAGCAGCCCTGCTTGATTGATGACATCGTGCGCACAGCTGATTTGCGTCTGCCAAATCTGCTGCGCGTCTTGCTCGACGAATCCACCTTTGGGGGTCTGTAAGGTCGTGGGGCGTTGTGCCATTTTAATTGGACGCGCATGGTCGTCATATATTATTGCTCGGCTTGATGTGGTTCCTTGATCTAAAGCCAGTATATATCCTGTCATTGCACGTCCTTTTTGCTGATATTCTTGCTCGTTTTTATCGGTAACAGACGGAAGATAAGTTGATATCCTCTACACCGACTCAAATTATTGTCTAACAGGGCTTCTATCATAGCCTCATTTGAGACACAATAGAAAGAGGTATAATGCTAGGCACCGTCCTGTCATGGCTGCAGCTCTAAATTATTTGACTACTTATATACCAACACTACACTATTACTAACTCCATTGTGAATAACCCTTTTATGAAAAATCTGACTTATAAATTGCAGAATTGGCTGCAGCACTTACTACAGACCTGGCGTACAGCAAACAATTCTAATATTTGGGCACATTGCGCTAGCGTAGGTTTTTTTGGTTTTTTATCTATTTTTCCAGTCATGGCCGTATTCGTATTACTTTACGGTCTTGTTTTCTCTCCAGCTGAAATGCAAGCACAGATTTCACTGTTGGAGCCATTGATACCTGACACTGTCTATGACGTCCTGAACTCGCGCTTAAACGAACTTGCCTCAAACACCACATCAGGGCTGACTTTTAGCCTCATTATATCAACGTTAGCAGCGCTTTATGCAGGCTCTAAAGGCGTCAAGTCGCTTATCATTCTTGTCAACTTAGCCTTTCACATCACAGAAGAACGAGGCTTTGTACAAAAGACGCTCCGAGCGGTGGGTTTGACTTTTGCAACCGTGATAGTCCTCATCATAGCAATCTCATCTATTGCGCTTATTCCTTTAGTGGCAGCCTACTTACCTTTCCCTCAAATCGCTAAGACTATTGCGCTTTGGAGTAGATGGCCCATACTGGCTGGCATTATATTCTTTAGCTTTGTAGGCCTGTATCGTTTGGCACCCAATCGTGATGCGATACCGCTGAAGCATTTGATGCCTGGAGCAGCTATCGGCAGCACCCTATGGATTCTACTGTCTGTATTATTTTCGATTTACGTGCAAAACTTTAATAACTATAGTGCTGAATTTGGCGCTCTTTCAGCAGCCGTCGTCATTATGCTATGGCTTTATTATTCAGCCTTCATCGTTGCGTTTGGTGCCATATTTAACTACGATGCCATCGAAAACGCCAAACCTGTTGTACGGGTGTAGCCGTATTGACTGGGTCATAAGCCCATCAACAAAAAAAAGCGCCTACTAATATTAGCAGGCGCTTTTCCTATGAAGTTATTACTCTATAAAGCTTATTATTCTGTATCGCTCAACCAGTTTAAAAGATCCTGTTTAAGCCATTCAGTGCAGCAACACGGTATGCTTCAGCCATCGTCGGATAGTTAAAGGTGGTATTTACGAAATATTCGAGCGTGTTGTTGCTCTTACACTTCATCACTGCCTGACCAATATGGATAATCTCTGATGCGTGGTTACCATAACAATGGATCCCTAAAATTTCTAGCGTATCGCGATGGAACAAGATCTTTAGTACACCTGAACGTTCACCAATGATTTGTGCGCGTGCAAGGTGTTTAAAGAAGGCTTGACCCACTTCATAGGGAACTTTTTCATCTGTCAGCTCTTGCTCTGTTTTACCGATACACGAAATTTCAGGAATCGTATAAATACCAGTTGGCACGCTAGAGACCGGCTCTGCATCACTGTCTCCAACCATAAAGGCAGCAGCACAGCGTCCCTGATCATAAGCAGCAGAAGCTAGAGAAGGCCAACCGATAACATCACCAGCAGCATAGACGTTTTTGATATCCGTGCAATACGTATCATCTACTTTTAGCTGACCACGGTTGTTTGCTTTTAAACCAATGGCGTCTAGGTTTAAGCCTTCTGTATTACCTGAACGGCCATTTGACCAAAGAATGGCGTCAGACTTAATTTTCTTGCCACTTTTTAAGTGTAAGACCACACAATCATCATGAGTTTCAAGATAATCGATCTCTTCATTACTGCGGATCAGCACACCAAACTGCCTAAAGTCATGAGCGATAGCGTCACTAATTTCGCTATCTAAATAACTCAGTAGCTGATTTTGATTGTTGATCAAATCAACTTTATAGCCCAAACCGGTAAAGATAGACGCATACTCGCAGCCAATCACACCTGCACCGTAAATGATGATTTTCTTGACGACATAATCCATTTGCAGGATTTTATCAGAGTCAAAAACACGTGGATGGGTAAAGTCTAATATTTCTGGACGGTAAGGACGACTGCCCACTGTAATAATGGCTTTATTGAAAGTGATGCTCTCAAATACATTGTCGTCTGTTTCAACACGCAATGTGTGTTCGTCTACGAAACTTGCCCAACCATGAACCACTTCAATTCGGTTGCGCTCATAAAAACGTGTATGCGTGTTGACCTGACGACGAATCACTTGACGGGCTCGGGCGAGGACTTCGTTTAGAGGTACTTGTTTAGACTCCATCGATTTTGTGAACATTGGATCGCGACGAAAGTTAATCAAGTTGAAGACTGATTGGCGCAGCGCTTTACTCGGAATGGTACCCACGTGTGTAGAGTTACCACCTACTTGGGCACGAGGGTCAACGACCAGCACTCTTTTGCCTGATTTAGTCAGCTTCATCGAAGCAGCTTCACCAGCTGGGCCCGCACCTAAAACGACAGCGTCATATTCGTACTCGTGATCATCACTTTTTAGACGGCGAGAGTCTTTAGTAAACTCAGACTTGATATCGATTCGCTTGTCATCAAGTGGATCGATAAGATCTGGGTGATGCAGTTCATCTTCACTTGCTTGCTTATGCGTCTGCTCTATTTTATCTTTTTTGTTTTTGCCTTTAGTATTCTCAGGATTTGCCCCCTGTCCGCTCGGTTTGTTAGATACTTCGGTATCAACGTCTTTACCAGTATCATTGGTCTCATCGCCTGTATTCTTACTTACCATAATATCATCTTTATACTTATTTAGTGAGTGATTGTTTAGACTATAAGCGCATCATTGTATTGAAGAGCCAGCATTATCGCACTAGGGCATGCCTACCATACGTTGTGACAATATATTTTGCAACGTCCATTGACCAGTCACGCTTTGTTTCCCTTCATCAATTTGAGGGCGCACACTAATCACATACTCAGTGCCAAGACTTGGTGTAAAACCATCAATCCAGTCGTATGGAACTTGAAACACGCTGCCATCTTCGCTCGATTTAGCTATCAGGCATTGCATAGGTAATACAGAATCACAGGCAACACGATTGGGCATTATGGTAAGCGTCTGTGCCTCACCTAGTACAATAGTTGGCACATAACGTGGCTCAGGTACTGGCTCGCGGGATATCTGACAAGCAGTCAGGAAAGTCGCTGCACTCATTAAACTGGCTAACAATAAAGGCGTCTTAGACTTATAAATTGAACTCATAATATTCTCTATATAACAATGAGA
>NZ_JAKDUI010000201.1 GCF_030457785.1 Psychrobacter sp.
GGTCAATAACAGACGTCAAAGTCTATTTTGCGATGAATGGATAGACGATTATTGGTTCTCAATAGTGAGTAAACTGCTTATTGAGGTTATACCCTTCATAATAGAGTTGGATTTATCATGACAAAAAGCAGAGACATTGATTTGGATACTCTGGACGTCGATGAGCTACGTGTCATCACTGAAAATGCCCAGCGGATCATTGCTAAAAAGCAGCACCAGCGCCTGTATGATGCTTATAGGCAGTTCGAAGAGATTGCGGAAGGCTGCAATACTACCATCGAAGAAATTTTAAAAGCTGGTGAGACGCTAGAGAAAAAACGCAGTATTAAGTATCGTAATACTGACAACGATGAAGAGACGTGGACTGGCCGAGGTCGTAAGCCTACATGGTTGGTCGAAGCGCTAGCGTCTGGGCGCGACATCGAAGAATTTGCGGTTTAGTGTCCGAATAAAAGTCAAGCCGAACAATACATAGCTAGACAGTGACGCGGGTCGCTGTCGCACAGTCTCTATCTTCTTGCCTCAAGTAATTGCTAAATGAGCAAGTTGAAAGACAAAAGCCAGTGTCTTTCTACCAAAATAATGGTAGTAAAGATACTGGCTTTTTTTCTGTCATCTGTATGCCATTGTTTGATATGATAATGGCGTTTTTATCTTTAATAAGAGTTATGCAACTGTGTCTCAAACTTCTGCGTCGTCTCATAAGCAACCCCGAAAGCTATGGTGGCTAGTAGGGCTTGTGTTATTTGCGATATTTGCAGTACTACAAATGCCAGCAGCATGGCTACTTGAAAAGTACGCGCCTGACACTCCTTATGTCCAGCATGTATCGGGTAATGTATGGCAGGGGTCAGCCATTTGGCAAATGCCTTTAGCCGCGACGCCGATCACAGGGTCGGCAGATTGGTCGTGGCAGCCATGGCATGTACTATTAGGCAAGCTGGGTGCAGACGTCGGTATCAACTCAGACCAAACACGCCTCAAGGGGCAAGTAAAAGTCGGTCTTAATTCATGGCAAGTAGATAATTTGAGTGGGAGAATTGCACCTGAAACTTTGGCTAGCGTGGTTGATTGGCAGCTGCCCAACACGCCGATTCAGATCAATGACGTATCGTTAAAGCGTTTGTCCAATTCAAGCGAGGACGATGGATCTACTGCTGGTTTTAGTCAAGCAGATGGTCAGCTAACTTGGGTGGGCGGCGAAGTTGGTTATCCTAGCGGAGGTAAGGTTTTTTATATTACTATGCCTTCGATGCGTGCCGAGCTCAGTGCTGAGCAAAATGACGATAAGAACCTATTGAACATCAATCTATTGGACCAACAAGACAAACGTTTGGGCGATCTATATATCGATGGCGATAACATGTTGGATGTTAGCTTGACGCAGCGTTTATTAGAAAACATGCCTGAATATGAAGGTCAAGCACCCCTAGACACGCCGGTCGTCAGTGTGCGCCAGCCGTTACTTTCTGGCTTGGGAGCACAATAGATGCTCAATATCGGCGCAAACCTAAAGCCCGTTATCAATACGCTCAATCGGTTTTCGGGTTGGGTATTGCTGTTAGCCATCGCTTGGCTGTGCTGGACGGCAGCTCGACTATTGTGGCTGTTGTTGGCTGCACCATTAGCGCCGACCTTACCACTAGTCCCGTTACAAAGTAGTGCAGATTCCGGCAATGAAGGCAGTGGCTTGTTTGCTGTGTTTGCCGATCCTGACCCTGCGGCGACAGCGGTAAAGCCGCCACCAAATGTAGAGTTGAAAGGGGTGCTAATGGCTATGCCAGAAAGCATGTCATCAGCGTTACTGAGTGTCGATGGTACGGTCAAAAATTATCGTATCGGTGATAGCCTAAAAGAGAGCGGCTACACACTGGTCGCTGTCGATTGGGACGCAGCTATCATCGCTGACGCTAGCGGTAAACAAAGCGTCATCAGAATGCCGGAAGCGATGCCTTTGGACCAAAGTGATATGATGCCAAACGAAGTGAGCAACCAGCGCCTACCGAATAATAACACTTTGCCCACTACTGCACCGGCACCAACCAGTATGGACAACAGTGAGTCTGAAGCGTCAGGAAGCAGTCCGCAATCAGCCATTGAAGATGCAGTTAATGAATTACAAGAAAACCCCGCCAGTTATCTGAGTAGAATGGGCGTGATGGCATCAGGTGAGAGCTATCAAGTAACCGCGGCGATGCCTGCGAACATTCGTAACCGTTTAGGGCTCGAGCCGGGTGATAAAGTGCTAACGGTCAATGGTCAAAACGTGGGAAGCGACCCTGCGCAAGATGCTGGCTTGTTACAGCAAGTACAGCAAACGGGTGAAGCGCAAATAGAAGTACAACGTGGCGAGCAAATTATCACCATTCGCCAGCAGTTTTAATTTGGTTGGGCTATCAGCGAGCATACTTTACATTTATACATAATGCACGATGTCAGTTGAGACAGTGTCACCTTCAGGCAGCGTCGAGCAAAGATTTAACTCAGTATATATTTAGCAACATCACTGTAGGTAATTATCAATATGGCCAGTTCTCATAAATTTTCAATTACGCCCTTGCACCATATTTTGCAGCGTTTGATGCGTATGTGCCGCCCGCTTTGTTTGGCTTTACCATTATGGGCAGCCAGCACAGGACTTGCGAGTGCTGAGAGCTGGAAGGTCAACCTGCAAGATGCTGATATCAAAGCTTTTATCAATGAGGTAGCGACCATAACCAATCAGAATTTTGTCTTAGATCCACGTATCAACGGCAATGTAACGGTTATTTCTAATAAAGCGCTGTCCAGTGATGAGATTTATCAGCTGTTTCTGGGTGTGATGCAAGTCAATGGTATCGCTGCCATCGACTCGGGGACGACGGTTAAATTGGTACCGGATAATGTCGCAAAACAATCTGGTGTGGCTGTGGATTTGCGCGGCGACAGTGTGGGTGAATCGTTAGCAACACGTGTTGTGTACCTGACGAATACTCAGGCAGCTGAAATATTGGGTGTTATTCGTCCGTTAATGCCGCAGTCCGCCCATGCTGCAGCAGTGCCTGGTGTCAATGCGCTGGTATTGTCCGATCGTGCCGATAGTTTGAATCAATTGATGACGCTTATTCGTGATTTGGACAGTAATACTAATGATAGCTTGCACGTGATACCGTTACGTCACGTCGATGCTGAGCGTATGATGGAGCTGATTAGTGCACTGGTCGCTAGTGCGAGTGGTGGACAGGCTCAGGGCGGTAGCAATCAACTCAAAGTTATCGCTGATAGCACCAGCGATAGACTGTTGGTGAAAGGCAGTCCGCAGATGATCTCTAAAGTCCAAGAAATGGTCAATCAGCTGGATACCACGCCCACGAGACGCCTGAGTGGTTTACGCGTTTTTCGATTAAAATACGCCAGTGCTAGCCACATTGCAGAGATGCTCCGTGGGCTACTCGCCAACCAATCGATAAATAGTGCTGGCGCAACGTCTTCTTTAGAGTCCGCTTCTTTAGACGACGCCAGTAGCACGGATACCGGCCTGTCTAGTACAACCAATGAGACTGTCAATGGCAGCTCTGGGACTTCCTCGATTGCGAGTTCGAGCTCTGGCAGCACAAGTACAGGTATTGGCGGTCGACCTTTTAGTATCATCGCCGATGAAACGCAAAACGCTGTCATCGTTAATGCTTCACCTGAGCTGATGTTTGAGATAGAAGACGCTGTCAATCAGCTGGACAACCGTCGTGCTCAGGTACTGATCCAGGCCGCGATTGTAGAAGTGTCCGGTGATGATGCGACTCAACTAGGTGTGCAGTGGGCATTGGGTAACGCCAATAGCGGATATGGTGTTGTTAACTTTAATAATGTAGGTGCGACAGCGACCTCTCTTGCTGCGGCAGCGTTGTCAGGTGGTAGCACTGCTACTATCAGTTCAGCTGCAAGTTCGATAGCAGGTGCTTTGGTCGGTATTGGTGATAGTAGTACAGACAGCCAAGGTAATACCCAGTTTTATGGAGCGATCTTGCAGGCGCTTGATACGTCAACCAGTGCTAACTTGCTATCTATGCCATCTATTTTGACACTAGATAACGAAAAAGCCAGTATCTTGGTTGGACAAAACGTGCCTTTTGTCACAGGTTCTTATACCACCAGCGGTAATTCATCAACCAACCCGTTCCAGACGATTGACCGTCAAGATATCGGTATCAATCTCAACGTAATCCCACACATTGGCGACAATGGCACGGTTCGTTTAGAGGTCTCTCAGGAGGTCTCATCAGTAGTACCAGGTAGTACGGGTAACGTCAGTGGGCTGACTACTAATAAAAGCCTGATTAATACGACGATTTTAGCGGATGATCAGCAGACCATCGCCTTGGGTGGATTGATGCGGGATAATACCACCACCAGTCAACAAAAAGTCCCAGGTTTGGGTAATGTACCTGTTATTGGTAGGTTGTTCCGGTCAGACAATAACAGCACAGAAAAAAGTAACTTAATCATATTCTTGCAACCGACCATTTTACGTGATGGCGGTGCAGTTGCCAGTGTTACTGAGCGAAAATTCGATCAAATGCGTGTACTGCAGTTGGTAATCGACCAAAACGGTACAATCAAACAGCTACCATTGAGTGGTGCAGAGGGCTGGGATGGTAATGTTAGCTCAGATTACGATTTAATGCCGCTCAACCCATTCATCTCTGATTCTGAGCAAGCGCCGATCTCTACACCTCAAGGCTTTACCAAAGTAGATACCCCAGACAGTGGTATGACCACTTATCCTTTAAATCGTTAATCCTTTAAGTTGCCAATATTGAAGATACAGTGTTCAATCAGTACCTATTGACTGCTTTAATTTAGCAAGTACCTTTCAATATTCCCCCATCATTAGTTTTTCAGTATTGAATACATTAAATAGCGGTGTAGCAGATAAAAGTTGCGCCGTACACTTACTTGCGTATTCATAACATAGATTATTTTATATTGCTTAGATTAACACACCAAGTGCAACGCTAATTAATATTATAGAACGCCTGCATAG
>NZ_JAKDUI010000202.1 GCF_030457785.1 Psychrobacter sp.
ACTATCTCTGCGAGCAGTTACGCTCGCCTAGACTGATTGTTGCGTAAGTCCTAATTATATTACAGCATACAGTGGCTAGCAGGCTTCATCGCGCTTGTGACGGTCTGGGGCTGGATACCGTTAGATAATTGGTGGGTACGCGGTGTGGAGTTTCCTCGTATTCAAATCATGGTACTTGGGGTTATTGCTTGGCTTGGTATGCTGGTTTTTTATACAGAATGGCAAGACGGGCAGTGGCTGTTGTTTACAGTGCTCAGTATTACCTTGGCATTTCAGCTTAGAATGGTGTTGCCTTATACCAAGCTATGGAAAAAAGAAGTACGACAAGCAAAGGTCAAACCAGAAGGGAAGGCATATCAGTTAAAAATCATGGTTTCAAACGTGCTAACACCCAATGATGAAACTCAACAGCTGGTTGATTTGGTTCAAAGAAAACAGCCTGATATTTTAATCACTTTAGAAAGTGATAAAAAATGGGAAGATGCGCTTAGTCAAGTTGAGCCAGATTATCCTTATACTGTGAAAGTGCCGTTAGACAACCTTTATGGCATACATTTATATTCTAAGCTTGAGCTGATAGACCCCAAAGTCAAGTACTTGATGATTGACGATATACCTTCTATTCATACGCAACTACGCTTGCAAAACGATGAAGTGATTTGGCTGTATTGTTTGCATCCGATGCCGCCGAGCCCAACGGAAGCTGATAAATCAACCACCCGCGATGCTGAGCTGCTAATGGTTGGCAAGCACATCGAAGAAAACGGGCAAACAGCTATCCTTGCAGGTGATCTGAACGATGTAGCGTGGTCAAAGACCACTCGTCGATTTCAACGTATCTCTGGATTATTAGATCCGCGTATTGGTCGACATTTCATGAACACCTTTCACGCTAAGTATCCGCTGGTACGCTGGGCGCTCGACCACATCTTTCATAGTGCCTGTTTTACAGTAGTCGATATTGAGCGCTTGCCTGCTATTGGTTCTGATCACTTCCCTGTCATGACTACTTTGCAATATGAGCCTGAAGCAGCAAGCCAACAACAAAAGAATGCACCTAAAGCCGAGGCGGACGATATCGAAGAAACCGATAATAAAATCGAGGAAGGTAAAGAAGAAGGTATAAAGGTCTCAAGAGAACGCGCAGAAAAGCGTGCCGAAAAGCAGGGTATAAAATCGAAAGACCTTATTGTTTGATCGAATATATGACCGTTTGATGACTGTGGGTTACGGTGTGATAGGTATTGTGCAGGCGTAAGCATATGCTTACGTGAATTAAGGTTTTTAGCCTCTAGCTGCATCAAAATGATTGCCCTACAATACAACCATCAACACAAGGAAGCGCACGGATGCGGTGGTGTTGCAACGGTATCAATAAGAGCACAGATAAGCCCACTGTCTTTTAGGTTGCTGTTATGACTTACGATAAGTCGAGCATGGAAGATATAATAACAACATGACACGCCATCACCCTGAACCATTTGCCCAAGGTTCGGGGTTTTCTTTGTCTGTTTGATTAATGAGCTGTCTTTTCAATCAGGTTTAGGAAACGTTATCCAAACATTACCTTGATCATAGCCAAGCGGTAAATATTATTCATCCGTACTATTTATCTCATCCGTACTATTTATCACTATTATTTGTTTGAGGACAAAAAGATGGGCATAAAAAAACCCTCATCAAAGTGAAGAGGGTCTTGGCAAATGCCATAATTGAATCAGAGAAGACTCAAAATAATACTACTAGAACGTGGCTCTCCAACCTGGGCTCGAACCAGGGACACACGGATTAACAGTCCGTTGCTCTACCAACTGAGCTATTGGAGAATAGGCTGTAAGAGTTAGAAACTTTACAACTAGACTTGGCAGACTCTAACGAGTTCTTGCTAAGTGGAGCGTATTCTAGCAAAGATAAAAAATACGTCAAGCTTTTTTTTCATAAATGTGCAGGATTGTGGTTTGAAGCAAAAACCTATGGCTTTTCACCTTCAGTTGACGTTGTCACGCCCCAGGTAAAAATATCACGCCAATAAAAAAGACGCCACATATTGTCTATGTGGCGTCTTTTGACATAATACCTGAAATAATGCTGCGTAAAAACTCAGAATAGATGCTGCTTACAGCACATTCAGGAAGCGCTCTAGAGCAGAAAACATTCTAGAGCAGAAAATGTACTAGGATGTCGGCAATGTCTTACTCGCTTACTCAGCAACATCCAATTCAGCAACTGCTTTTTCGATACGTGATAATGCATCTTTTAGCGTTGCTTCGTCAGTAGCGTAAGAGATACGCATATAACCGCCAAGACCGAAAGCATCACCAGGAACCACTGCTACACCAACTTTGTCAAGTAACCATGCTGAAAACTCAGTACATGATGACAGGCCAGCTGCTTTGATCAGTGGTTTGATTTCTGGATAGACATAAAATGCGCCGTCAGGGCGTAGGCAGGTGATGCCTTTGATTGCATTTAGACCATCGACGACTAGGTCACAACGTTTCTCGAATGCGTCTACCATTGGTGTGAGTACGCTTTGGTCACCACTGATAGCAGCGGTAGCAGCGACTTGGCTGATAGAGGTTGGGCATGACGTTGATTGTGATTGTACTTTTTTCATCGCACCAATCAATTTAGCAGGGCCGCCAGCATAGCCGATACGCCAGCCTGTCATGGCATAAGCTTTTGACACACCATTTAGGATGATGGCACGATCTTTGAGCTCTGGTGCAGCATTCAAGATGTTATAGAACTTATCACCGGTCCAGCGGATGTGCTCATACATGTCATCTGAAGCCACGTAAACTTGTGGGTGCTTTTTCAGTACTTCAGCGATGGCTTTCAGCTCGTCTAAAGTATAAATCATGCCTGTTGGGTTAGAAGGGCTGTTTAATACCACCATTTTAGTTTTGTCGGTGATGGCAGCTTCTAATTGCTCGGCAGTAATTTTGAAATTTTGTTCTGCTGGGCATTCTACGATAACAGGTTTGCCTTCAGCGACGAGAACCATATCAGGATAGCTCACCCAGAACGGGGCTGGGATGATGACTTCGTCACCTGGGTTTATGAACGCTTGGGCAAGGTTGAAAAATGACTGCTTACCACCGACTGATACCAAAATCTCATTTGGCTCATAGCTGATATCATTATCACGTTCGAATTTTTCAATGATGGCTTTTTTGAGTTCTGGAGTCCCATCAACAGCTGTGTACTTGGTGAAGCCGTTGTTGATTGCATCAATCGCTGCTTTTTTTATGTGATCTGGCGTATCAAAATCAGGTTCGCCTGCGCCCAAACCGATGATGTCTTTACCAGCGGCTTTTAGTTCTTTCGCCTTATTGGTAATCGCTAGGGTCGGTGATGGTTTGATGCTATTGACGCGGTCAGATAATTGCAATTCGCTCATGGGATATCCTTTTTTAGAGTGGTTGGTGAAAATGTGATTCTAATTATATAACGTTTTTATCCTGACTTGTTAATCGTTAGTGGGACACGATATCTGTTTTTCCAAAAAACAGCGCGAATTTTTGTCTAGATGACTGGCGCTTTTTTTCTATCAAATAAGTACAGGTTTTGGGCATTGTAGCATGCTGATATTACGCTGTCGCATGATGCTCATAATAAATAACAACGCCTCTACGAGCGATGATGTCAGCGCAACGACTGACTGAATGCAGGCGTATTTCTGCCTCCCGATTGCGAAACCACAACAATAAAACAATAGCTTGATACTATTATTATTTAGAATATATAAATAATATAAGGAATGATTTAAGAATTATTGCCGATGTTCTTTTCGAAGCACTCACGCTTTGGAAGCACTCATGCTCTGACTGAAGGCTCTAATTAGACGTCGCGTCTTATCAAAAACGGCATTGGTCGGCCTTATAAACTTAGCTAACAATTTGTTTGGGGTGTTTTTTTTATTGGATATTGCTCTTAAAACGTGACTTGTTGGACATTATTTTTTTAAACCCTGCTTTTTTAAACGCTGCTGTTAGGAAACTGAATAACCAAAGATACCTGACGCCTTATGGAATTAACGAGGATATTCAAGATGACAAAAGACCACAAAAAACCAGGCAAAAAACAAAGCATCCTGGTGACTGGCGCCACGTCTGGTATCGGTAACCAATTGGTGAAAGATTACCTACTAGACGACTATCGAGTATATGCCGTTGGTCGTGATGATGAAGCCTTAGCTGAGCTGAAGTCATTGGGTGCAGAGACCATCGATTTAGACCTTATGCAGCGAGAGGAGGTAATTGAGGCATTTGCCAAAATCAACGACATTGATGTGGCGATTCTTGGTGCCGGCATGTGTGAGTATTTGGATATGCCAGATTTTGATAGTGCGGTGTTTATGAAAGTGGTGTCAGTAAATATGGGCACGCTGTCGCATGCGATTGAAGGGGTTTTGCCAAAGCTAATCGCCTCAAAAGGTCGTTTGGTTGGTATTGGATCAGCTTCGGCTTATGTGCCCTTTGCCCGCGCCGAAGCTTATGGTAGTTCAAAGGCAGCGATTCATTATTTAATGAAGACGTTGCAAATCAGTCTTGCGCCGCAAGATGTTGCAGTTAGTTTGGTGGTACCTGGGTTTGTCGAGACGGCTATGACCAAGCAAAACGACTTCCCGATGCCATTTATACAGACGCCCCAGCAAGCCAGTCATGCGATTCGTGAAGGTATCGAAAATGGTCAGGATGTTATCGAGTTTCCCAAAAAACTAACCTTACCATTAAAGGCATTGGGCACGTTGCCAGATTTGGTTTGGCAGCAAGTGGGTGGCAAGCTCAACAATAAGTAAGATTGCATAATAAGGGTGGATGTCTCACTGCTGAAAAGTAATCTTAAATACATGTTTTCAAAGACGTATAAAGTATCTGTCAAGATTGTAGTTATCAAAGTTGTAGTTATCAATACTTAGATTAACACACCAAGTGCAACGCTAATTAATATTATAGAACGCCTGCATA